>NZ_AP024154.1:5167500-5467500 GCF_015533855.1 Echinicola sp. 20G
AGGCCATCTTCAATAATCCATCCCTCAGGCAAGACATCCTGGTTATAACCTCTCCAGCCTTCCGCACTCTTCCCATCAAATAGTAATTGCCATCCTTCTGCTTTTTCCTCTGAAGTCAAGGAATTCTCTTTTGGCGTCTCCACTTCTGGAGCAGTGACTTCAACAGTCTCTTCCGAGGTGGTTTCTTTTTTACCACTATCGCAGGCTGCCATTATAGCCACCAAAGCAAAAATACTTAGTGTTCTCTTTTTCATATTTGCTGTTAATTAATCATGTGTCATTCTAAAATAAATTGATACTTAACTTTACTGAATAAAGTGATTATCCCTCCAACCCTACTTGCTAAATCATTCAAAAAGGTCCATCACACCAAGAACAGGTGGAACTACACCAAAACTGAAACCCATAATATTGAATATCTAGACTCATAAATATAATATTTTTAATTATATAATCAGAGTTTATTTAATTTTTCGAATTAATAATTTGATAAATGGTTGTATTTGCCTTATGATCAAACAAAATATTTAAAAAAGAAAAAGAGGCTGTCTCATAACTAGTGACAGCCTCTGTTTTATTCGGGTCGGTATCTGAGCTAATTTTCATACAGCCAAATCTCAGGCTCTTGAATTGACTTTTGAGACAGCCTCCCTCACCTTAACAAAGGGCTCATTTTCAGCAATGCCCTGCCAAGTCAAAAAACAAACTGCTTATTTAGACTTTACAATATTATTCTTCAATTCAGAAATCATATCAGCAATATCCTCCAAAGTCACAGGTTTATTTCTATCCTTGGGATTTGGAAAGTCAGTACTGATAAAAGCTTTGGCCTCCCATACTTCTTTGACATCCTCTCCTGGTATTTCATAAGGCTTATACATCTCGTTGTCGGAGACCAAAAAAAGCTTTCCATTTTCTTCCAAATAATTAAAAACCCGCTTATAAACCACCCCTTCAGTTTCTGAAACCAAAATATACGTCTTCCCACTCTTAATATCAGTCAGCTGCTCAACATAGACACCAATAACAACAGTTCCAGAAGGCAAAGGCAGCATACTGTCCCCATTGATTTCGAAGGCCCTATAAGTAGCATTTTTAGAAAGGTTGGGCAAGTGGAATTGAGGAAGTTGTTGAACAAACTCTGGATCAGCATAGCCATTAAGATACCCCGCAGATGCTTTCTGAGGGATCATCGTGATATTCTCATTTTCCTCGTTATCCAAAGAAATAGTCAAAATCTTTATATCTTTCTTCTGAGTGGCTTTGCGACCTTTTTTTTCTATGTCATGATAAAGCAGCTCATCCAAAGAAACAGAAAAAATATCTCCGATCAATTTTAACGTCGACAATTTGGGTTCCGACCTTCCATCTTCATAAGCAGAGATCATGGTTCTTTTGATCCCAAGCTGATCCGAAAGGTTCTCTTGTGTCATTTGCTTGCCTTTCCTCAGGTACTTCAAGTTCTTCCCTAGTAACATCTCTAAAAGTTTTTATGCACTGTAAAGGTAAAAATTATGATCATCTCTCCATTGGCTTTTGAAAGAAAACCGATTAAGGTCCATCCGCGATCTTTCCATCATATCCATCCTTTCCCTGATTTCCTGAATCACATCTGCCACTGCCCTATCACCGCTTACCAATAAATACCCATATCTTGGATGCAATTGATCCTCTACAAAGAATTTTACTTGGTGATTTCCAGATGCCAACTGCTTACTAACGATTCTGATTTTTGGGGCCTTTTCCATTAACTTATCTGCTTTTGAATTTCTTACACTAAATTAACAATGTTTATAAAACAAACAAAATTAAGTTTTCAAAAACAACTTTTATGCGACACAAATTGTCTTAAATATTAATCAATTGGATTGATCATTATTTATTCATGTTCATTAAAATGACAAAGCCTCTTTAGTTACCGTAAATCAGCCCATACGCCCATTAGTCTAAAAGCATCCGTTTTACTAAACCCATTAGCCCTAATATTGGTTAATAATAATGTAACCAACTAAGCAATGAGACCTATTAACCGATTCTTACTTTTATTTTTCTTCTTGACACCATTTTGGACACAAGCTCAGATTAACATTAGCGGGCAAATTGTGAACGAAGAGGACAGAGAGCCTCTATTGTTTGCCCAAGTAGCGCTTTTCGAGGCTGGCAGTGAAAACACAATTACTTACACTCAATCTGACGAAAACGGGAAGTTTACACTTGACACCAAAAGTGGTAATTATGACATCAGGGTATTTCTGATTGGATATGAAAACAAGAAGTTGGAAAACCTGGCAATCAATGAGGACAAAGACCTAGGGCAAATCGCTTTGGTTTCTGAACAAGAAGAGCTTGATGAAGTAGTAGTTCAGTCCAGCACTATCCCAATGAGAACCGACGTGGAAGGCATCGTGATTACTCCCGAACAAAACTTGGCCAATGTTGGAGGTACCCTTTTGGACATTTTGAGAAACACTCCTTCCGTCAGTGTCTCTGACGATGGCTCAATTTCCCTGAGAGGAAGTTCAGGGACGAATGTACTTATTAATGGACGTAATTCTTCTTTGACCCAAAATTTGGACCAAATCCCGGCCAGTGCTATTGAACAAATTAAGGTTATCAATAATCCCAATGCCCGATATGATGCTGAAGCGGAAGGTGGTGTCATCAATATTATATTGAAAAAAGGGGAAAATATGGGGACACATGGTGGCGTTGAATTAACCTATGGCACCAGAAACCGACTCAATACCGGAGCACGCGTCAATCACACCACAGCTAAATACAGTGTCTATGCTGGCTATAATTATAGAGACTGGAAAGGCCGTGGAGAAAGAACCACTTTCAGGGAGATTTACGAGGACAATGAAATCCTCAACCAAAACAATCAATCTTCAGAAACCCGTAAAAACCATAATTTCAATTATGGAGCTGATTACTATTTCGGCAAAAACGTATTGAGTTATCAAGGGGTATACAATACTGGTGATGATTACGAAAACAACACCTTATATTCCAACCTTTCTGATGGCACCACTGATGATTTGATCCTACAATATGTCAGAAGAAATATCGAGTCGGAATCCGATGATGGGTATGATAATGCCTTGATATATGAAAGAACCTTTGATGATAAGAACCGGGAACTTAAGATCAGTGCCAATAATTCCTATCAGAACCAATACAAAATCCAAAATATTGACATTTTTAGAAATGCTACTGAGCCATTGCCCGAAGACCTGAATGGTCAAGAAAGGGCATTTACTGACGAGAAGCGCTACACCACAGTGATACAAGCGGACTATGTTCACCCTATAAATGAAAAAGTAAAACTTGAGATGGGATTAAAATCAACTTTTAGAAAGTTTGATAATGACTACCAATATTACCAATTTTCTGAAAGCGAGAATGATTTTGTAGAAAACACTGATATCAGCAACCATTTTCTATACAAAGATCAGATTCATGCTGCCTATTTTATTTATTCTAGGACTTCAGAAAAATTTGATTTTACCTTAGGTACAAGGGCCGAGCAAACCCATGTAGAAGGGTTGCTTTACAATACCAATGAGCTTAATGAGCAAGATTACCTCAACCTTTTCCCAAGTGTGCAAGCATTATATAAGCTTGATGATGAAAATTCATTCAAGTTTACCTATAGCCGGAGAATTGACCGACCAACAGCCTGGAGATTAAACCCTTTCCCTGACATTACAGACTCTTTGAGTGTAAGAAGAGGTAATCCCAATTTACAACCTGAAATGATTGATTCATTTGAATTGGGTCATATGGTGAATTTTGAAAATGCCAGCCTTACAACCAACCTATTCTATCGCTATGTAGATGGTGTATTGGATTACATTACCATGGTGGAAGATGGTATTTCTTATCAGCAACCTGAAAACCTAAATTCAGGACAATCTTATGGATTGGAATTTATAGGAATAGCTGACATTACCCCATGGTGGAACCTTAACGGAAGTATATCACTCTTCCAAAGTAGAGTAGATGGTTCTAATTTAGGAGAGGAATTTGTAAGCAAAGGCTTTGCTTGGAATTCCAAATTGACCACTGATTTTAAACTACCTCTTGATTTTACTTTACAACTTGTCGGAGATTATGAATCACCCGAGATAGAAGCACAAGGGAGAGATTTTGCAAGGTACAGTATGGATGCCACATTGCTCAAAAACTTTTTGGAAGACAAACTCAGCCTATCCGTTAGTGTTCGAGATGTCTTCAACACCAGAAATTTTGGGGGATACAATCAATCTAATGACTTCTACCAGGAATTTAGGGCTGAATGGGAAAGTAGGATCGCGCTTTTCAGCGCTCGATATAATTTCTAGAGAAACAAAGAAGCCGGTCGTTCTAACATCGACCGGCTTCCTTTTCTTATTTACCAAATTTCCCTTTCAACATGGCCAGTTTAGCGGCCAAATCTCCTTCCGGTTCTTTTTCTCGCTCTCTCCTTCTCTCTCGGTTTCCACCATCTGTTTTACCTTTACCTCTCTCAGCAAATGGATCGGATTTCATACTTAATCCAATACGCTTTCTGTTCAAGTCTACCTCCATCACGGTTACTTCTACTTTTTGGTTCACCGTAACCACTTCATTAGGATCAGAAATGTAACGATCTGCCAAATGGCTCAAATGCACCAATCCATCTTGGTGAACTCCAATATCTACAAAAGCCCCAAAATTGGTAATATTCGTAATGATACCTGGAAGTTTCATTCCTGTCTTAAGGTCCTTCATTTCGTTGACACCTTCCTGAAAGCTAAAAACTTCAAAGGTTTCTCTAGGGTCACGACCCGGCTTGGCCAATTCATCCATGATATCCTTTAACGTCGGAAGTCCTACCGTTTCGGTGACATAATTTTTCAATACCACTTTAGATCGCAATTCTTCACTTTTCATCAGGTCGGTCACACTGGTCCCAATATCCGAAGCCATTTTTTGTACCAATAAATAACTCTCTGGGTGTACCGCACTTCGGTCCAAAGGATTATGACCATTATTAATCCTCAAAAAGCCTGCAGCTTGCTCAAAGGCTTTGTCCCCCAAACGCGGAACACTCTTGATATCTTCACGGCTCTTGAATGGCCCGTTTTCATTTCTATAATTGACAATATTTTGTGCCAATGACGGTCCAAGTCCAGAAACATAAGTCAACAATTGTTTGGAAGCTGTATTGACCTCTACCCCTACTCCATTCACACAACTCATTACAGTATCATCCAAAGAGCTCTTCAATGCGGTCTGGTCCACATCATGCTGATACTGTCCAACACCGATTGATTTAGGATCGATCTTTACCAACTCGGCCAATGGATCCATCAACCTTCGCCCTATAGATACTGCTCCTCTGATGGTCAAATCCAGATCAGGAAACTCTTCCCTTGCTACATCAGAAGCAGAATAAATAGATGCCCCACTTTCATTCACCATCACGATCAAAACCTCTTTAGGCAAACCTATTGACTTAAAGAACTGTTCTGTCTCTCTACTGGCAGTTCCGTTTCCTATGGCGATTGCCTCGACCTTATGCAGGTCTACCAAATGCTTGACCAAAGCTGCCGATTCAGCAGTTTTTCTTTGAGGTTCATTTGGATAAATGGCATCATAATGCAGCAACTGGCCTTGTGGGCCCAAGCAGGCTAACTTACATCCTGTTCTAAACCCTGGATCTATAGCCATAACAGATTTCTCCCCTAATGGCGCACCCAGCAAGAGCTGACGCAAGTTTTCTCCAAAAACCTTAATAGCATCTTCATCTGCCTTTTTCTTGGTATAGAGCCGCACTTCAGTCTCCATCGAAGGCTTCATCAACCTTTTGTAACAATCCTTGATGGCCAACTTCACTTGCTCCGAACTAGTGTTGTTTCCAGTTACTACCATGCTTTCCATCAGTCCGACAGCATCCAATTCTTCTGGACAAGAATCCAACATCAGGAACAGTTCCTTCTCTCCTCTTCTCATGGCCAAAACCCGGTGGGAAGGAGCTGTTTTGATTGGCTCAGTCCATTCAAAATAGTCCTTGTATTTGATGGCCTCAGTTTCTTTTCCAGGAATGACCTTAGATACAAATTTCCCTTCATTGATGAATAAATCACGCATTTTCTTTCTCAACTCAGCATTCTCATTCACCCACTCCGCAATAATATCCCTGGCTCCTTGAAGAGCATCCTCCACATTGGCCACTTCGTTTTCTTCGTTGACAAAAGCATTTGCCTCAGCTTCCAAATCAATGGATTCTTGTTCAAAAATCCTGGTAGCCAACGGTTCAAGGCCTTTTTCTCTTGCAATGGTAGCCTTGGTTCTTCTCTTTGGCTTATACGGTAGATAAAGATCCTCCAAAACAGACATCGTCTCTGCCCCATTGATTTTTTCTTCCAATTCAGGAGTAAGTTTTTCTTGGTCCTTTATGGACTTCAAAATTGCTTCTCTTCTTTTATCTAAATCGCGAAGCTGCTGCACACGATCCCTGATGGCTGCTACTTGTACTTCATCCAATGAGCCGGTAACTTCCTTACGATACCTTGAAATAAAAGGCACTGTTGCTCCTTCATCCAATAATTCAATGGTATCTGACACTTGTTTTTGCCTGACATTTAGCTCTTCGGCGATCTTTAGATAATGATTGATATTCATAAACTTTTAAAATATGGCTATGCTACAGGCTCGCAATTTAAAGTTTATCAAACAGTTTTCTGAAGGGATTTTGGATTTATTGTGACACTTATCACTAATGGATTGTAAATCAAATTATAACTTTGATATCTCGAAGGCCGTAAGAAAAAACTAATGGCCTTTTTAATAGCCGAAGAACTAAATTGCCACATCCCTTTGCTAGAATATTTATAAACATATTTTTCACAAAAAATCTATTAGAGCAGCATATGAACTGGAAGAAAGAAATCAAGAGTTGGGCCATCATTCTTGGCGTATTTGCATTTATTTACGCTATGGGTTGGTACGCCCCCATTGTAGGAAAAATCCAATCAATAGTGCTTTCTACAGGATTGATCAAACCTAATATTGACAAGAAAAATGAAGTGGGGAAAGACTTTGATTATTCTGCCAAATTCAAAAACCTGCAAGGTGAACTAGTGGATATGCAGAACTATAGAGGAAAGACAGTTTTTATTAACCTATGGGCGACATGGTGCCCTCCCTGTCGTGCCGAGATGCCCCATATCTCTTCTCTCTATGAAAAAATGAAAGAGGAAAAGGGTGTGGCTTTCTTAATGGTAAGCCTTGACAAAGATGCCGAAAAGGCAAAAAAATACATTGATGATCAAGCTTTCACTTTCCCTGTAGCACATGCAAGCTATGGACTCAACGCCTCTCTGAAGCATCAGTCCATCCCCACTACCTTGGTCATTAGTCCAGAAGGAAAAATCATTTTTAGACAAGAAGGCATGAGTAATTTTGATACAGAAGAGTTTCGGGAATTCTTGAAGAAACAGCAAAGCTCATAAAACGAAAAGAAATTTAGCCTCACACCCCTCAAAGCATAATTTTTAAAACATCAACAACCCATCAACATTATTTTTTTTGTAGAAAAACAATATTTGCTTAGTAAAAATTTTGATTTACCAATTATTAAAATAACTTTGTTTTAAAATAAAAAACATTAATCATTATTTGAAGTTCGTTTTTATCTATTTTAGGTTATTTGGTTTTTTCTTTTAGCCTCAGCTTTAGTCAATTAATATACCCAAATTCATTAATTCAGTCAATTATAAAGAGTGACTTTAGGTTTAATCATCCAAAACAAATAAATCTGCTCTTAGTGTAAGTTAAACCTTTTGACAAATAGCTATTTCAGTTGTTGATTTAGAAAGGCTTTCTTCTCATTTGGAAATTATCCTTTAGTTGCTCTTTTCATTTTTCGTCACAAAGTCATATATCATTTTTGATACATCAGCTATGGCCTTTACTCCTTCATCAGCGCTGGACAAGTTTTTTGATAAGATCACCAAAACATATTGGTCTCCATTGGGTAATCTCACAATTCCTGAATCATGTTGAACACCAGTAATTGATCCTGTCTTGTGGGCAACAATGACATCATCAGGCAAGTGAGCAGGGATCAACTCATTAAAATGCTGACCCAACAGTACCTTAAACATTTCATCAGAGGCTTGCTTGCTCACTGCTTTTCCAGTAGCAATGGACTCCATAATGATCATCAGATCAAAAGCGGTAGTTGTATTGCTCATACCCAATTCATAGGCCTTGAGGTCTTCCACTCCTCGCAAAACCAAAATGTCCGCTGCTCCCATATCCCTCATGGTCTGGGTAACTTTCTTTGCATCCAAATGGTCAATTAAAATATTAGTAGCCAGATTACTGCTCATGGTGATCATCTGATAATTGAGTTCTCTGAATGTGGTTTTCTGACCTATTTTTTGATACAGACCTTCTTGGCTATCTACGTTTAGGTCCATTGCATATGGACTTCCGTCTACTATACTCTTGAATTCATTTATGATATCCACTGAATCCTCCAAGGACAGGTTACCAATTGCCACTTGCTTATATAATTCAATCATCACTGGTGTCTTCATCGTACTGGCCGCATGAAAGTTCTCTTTTTCATTGAGAAAAAGACTTGTAGAATCTGAGGTTAAGGATTTAAAAGCAATTGCGAAATCACCTTCCACACTTCCAAAGCGTTCCTTAATCTTTTCTTTTAATTTGATCACTGAATCATCATCTTCCTTGTTGGAAGAATTACATGACAGAAAAAATAAACAAGCCAAAGCAAATAGTGAAAATAGTTTTCTCATGGTAACAGGAGGACTGATTGATGCATTTTAGATATTGAACTTCAATATCTGTATCTGAGCTCAATTAAGCAAACCTAATAAGACAGTCACCAAACTGTAAGAAACGCCTTGGCTAGTTTCAATCTTCTTGCGCAAGGATTTAGTCGCTCTATATATCTGATTTTCAACAGTTCGAACCGAAAGATTAAGCTGAGAAGCAATCTCTTCAGCAGTCATGTGCTGGATGTTCTTCATTACAAATACTTCCTTTTGTTTTACAGGTAGGTTGTTGATGGCCTCGGTGGCAAAATCATGAAGATCCTCAAAGATCACCTTGTCTTCAGTGTTAGTCGAAAATTCCTGGCTCATGGGAATAGCGTATTGCTGATAAGCGACAAAGCGAGCCCTCTTCTTGTACTTCTTCAATACCCCTGTCTTGACAATAGTAAAAATATAAGCATTGATCGATAGACTTTCATCTAACCTCTCTCTGGATTTCCAAATATGCAAAAAAACATCCTGCACGATTTCTTCAGCATCGTGATGAGAAAGATCCATTTTTCTGGAAATCCTATATATTTTGGAAGAATACTTTTGGTACAAACGATAATAAGCCAGCTCATCATGCTGCTTAATCTTTCGCACCAAATAGGCGTCTTCTTTTTCTACGGTTATTGGGTCTGGCTGTTGCATTTACAAAAATTCAATAAATAAACTAAAACGGTTTAGCTATTTACTTAAAATAAAAGGCTTTATAGCCTCTTATTTTTAAAAGAACATAAATGTTTTTAGAAAAGCAAACTTGCCAACATTTAATTTAATGCTAAACAATTTAGCAGAAGGATGTTTTAAAAAACCGGTTTTCTAGGCCACATTGTATGATTGTACCTGCAGCAGCTTGTTATAGTTCTATTTCCAGTTCATAACTTCCGGAAGAAAGTTCATAGGCTACTTTACTCCCTCTCTCGTTTTTTATTTGCTTAAATTGTGTATTCGCCTTAAGCTTCGCCGATCTGGGCAAAATTAAACTTGCAGTAGAATTGGCAGGTACCTCAATCACATAGCTTACTCTTCCCCTTTTGGTCTTTTTCCAAGATGATTTAATTTCTCCATATGGTCCTTGGTGAGTCGCTTCAAATTCTTCCAACCCATTAACAAAGTGGGGTTCTAGCAACACATTTCTAAAACCTGGATTAGTAGGATCAGGCTTTATACCTCCCAGTCCCTTGTATATCCACGCCCCTATTTCACCAAACATAATATGGTTCAGGGAAATATCATTTTGGGATTCGATATCCCAGTTTTCATACAGTGTAGTAGCTCCATTGACAATCCACCATCCCCATGAGGGATAGGTCTCTTGGGCAGCGATTTGGTAAGCTTCATTTGCATAACCATTTTCACTTAATGCATTGAGAATGGATTTTGTTCCTAAAAGGCCGACATCTAAATGGAAGCTGTCGGTAGCTACTCTTTCAGCCAAATTCTGAGCAACAAGCTCTCTCATATCATCTGGTACCAAACCCCAGTGTAATGCCACACTTAACTCTGTCTGGTAGCCACTGCCATAAATACCGGTTTCTCTATTTAGGTATTTATCATTTACAGCGTTTTTAATTTTTTTGGACAGGGCGCTGTATTCCTCTGCCTTATCATCATGCCCCAAGAGCGCTGCCACTTTGGCCAATATATTGGCATCCACATAGTAATAAGCTGAAGAGGTAAATTCTACAGGTGATTTTGATTTGACAGGAACCCAATCACCTAAGCCCCAGGTAGTCAAACCACTTGGACTGATATCAGCAATATGGTCTACGTACTTTTTCATGGCCTCATAGTTCTCTTCAAGAACTCTTTGATCGCCATAAAACAAATAAATATTCCAAGGAATAAGGCATATGGTACTCGTCCAGTCAGGGCCATTTCCCCACTCATAACCCCAACCTGAAGTCGGAATTATGGAAGGTAACACACCGTTCGGCTGCTGTTCGTCCCGATGATCATCCATCCACTTCTCATATACCTTGATTCCATCAAAACTGTAAAGCCCTGTTTCAATGGCAATATGAGCATCTCCTGTCCACCCATTTTTTTCCCTTTGGGGGCAGTCGGTGGGATAACCAAAAAGATTTGACAAATAAGCGTTATTGGTAGCGCTCCAGATAGCATCCAAGGTAGGGTTGCTGGATTTCACCATTCCTACTTTGGGTACATCACTATGCATAAAATAACCTTTCAAACTTTCCTTGGAAAGTACCAGTGGCTGATCGGAAGTTACCTCAACATATTGAAACCCTTTGTAGTTGAATTTCGGCACAAATGTCTCCTCTCCCTCTCCTCTTAAAATAAAAATGTCGGTCTGGAAAGGATCACTGTCATCTGTTGGGCGATAATGCACATCAATATTGGACATATCTACTCTACCATTTTCAGACAATCTTTCTCCGTGCTTAAGCCTGATTTCCGTGCCTGCTTCACCTTTTACCTTTATCTCACTTACACCGGCAATATTCCTACCTAAATCAAACACATAAGTAGAGTCATTGATTTTATTGACCGACTTTGCAGGAATCTTCACATTATGCCTAATTGGAGGCATTGCCTGGGCAGTAATGTTCTGTGTTGGCGCAGATCGATAAATCACACCTTTCCACTGGCTATCATCAAAACCAGGCTTGTCCCAGTCCGGTTGTTGCAATCTAGCATCGTAATGTTCAGCTGTATAAATGCTGTTAAAAATCAAAGGGCTTAAATCTGTCTTCCATTCTTTTCCTGTAGCTATGGTCTCCACCGTACCATCTTCATAAGTGATTCTTAGGTCCATACAAAACGTAGGACGATTTCTCCATGGAGCCTTGTCAAAAAACCAAACAGCTGTAGACTGATGGTTATACCAGCCATTGCCTAGCAAAACCCCTATGGCATTTTCTCCCTCTTGAAGGGCATTTGTCACATCGTGGGTCACGTACAGCAGTCTCCTATCAAACCTTGTATAAACTGGATCCAATTGGTGGTTTCCGATCCTCTGGCCATTGATGGACAATTCGTAAAGTCCACCCACAGCGATATAAGCCCTAGCCTGTTTTATTTTTTTGGAAGCATTAAAGCTTTTTCTAAAATAAGGAGCTGGCTTGACTTCTTTGCCCTGACCATCACTGATCCAAGCGCCTTGCCAGTTTTTCACCTTCATCATACCAGTTTCAAAACTGGCCACCTTGGATATACCTAAGCTTTTACCATCCTTGTCCCAGGTTTCTACGGCCCAAAAATAAGTAGTAAACGGCTCCAATTCCTCTCCTACATACTCTAACATTTGCCTGTCCCCAAATGTCTTTCCGGTATCCCAGATCAAATCTTGATTATTCTTTAGTGCAATAGAGTCTCTCGCCACTGCCACTCGAAAAGCTGACTGTACTGCGCCTTGCCGATCATCATCCAACTGCCATGTGATCCTTGGCATTGAAGTGTCTAACCCTATTGGATTTTCCAAATATTCACATCGTAAGGCTTTCTGGGATAAGGCAGGCTTAGCCATCGTAAAAAATAAAGCAGCAAAGAATAATAGATTTTTTAGTTTTTTCATGTCAGGTCGTTTTCAATAAACAAATGGGCTCCAATAGTTCCCTAGGCAAATAGCTTTCTCTTTAATTTTGTGCCCTTACATCTACCTCCTCTTCATACCAGCAACTGGCAGCTCCTATCAGTGCTGACTGTTCTCCCAGTGCAGTAATGGCGATTTTAACATTTTTAAATGACTCAAAAATCAAAGCTTCAACTTTTGGGAGAAACATGTCTGAGGACTGCGAAATGCTACCTCCCAAGATCACTATTTCTGGCCTTTCTGCACCAATAAACCTTTCAAGGAATTTTGAAAAATTAGTACTGAATTCGTCAAAAATATCATTTACCCAATCATTGGATTTCATCTCGACCAATTCCTTCACCCCTTTCAGGTTCAGGCCTGTCTTTTCTAAATATTTACGAGCAAACCACCGAGTGGAAAAATACTCCTCCACAATACTTTCGCCGAATTCATCGCCCCACCTAGCAGCATCTTCCGCTTCCTTTCCATGAAAATAAGCTGTACCAACGCCAGTTCCCAAAGTAATTCCAATTGCTCTTTTTACTCCCTTGGCAGCTCCCCCAAAAACTTCTCCTTGTAAAAAACACGCAGCGTCATTTTTAAAACGAATTTGAGCAGCACTTATCCCCATCTCCTCGGCAAGAAGCTCTTTTACATTTTTTCCGTACAAAGTTTCATATTTATCTTGGGTACTGTCAATCCATGAAATACCCTCTTGGTAATCAAAAGGACCTGGCATCGCTATTCCAATTTTACAACTTGGAAGACCATCTCCAGCAATCTCTTTTATTGCTTGAGCCCAAGCCCTTATGATTTCCTCTGCCGAACCTTTTGAGTTGACTTCTTTTCTGATCGGTCTATCGTGGACAAGGTTTCCGTTTAATAAATTGACTTCTCCCACGGTAATATGTGATCCACCTACATCTACGCCTATCGCACAGTTTTCATTCATGATGCTCATGTTTATTCTGTCACCAGTTTTATTTCTCCCCCTTCCTTAAAAAGATCATGGGAAATAAAATAGGTGCTATTTTTCTTATCGTTTACTATGATTTCCTTTAACTCCCTGCCCTTTGATGGATTATAAATACTCAACATTTTCCCCTTGCCTAATTTCCAATGGACCTCATCAAAAACTGGAACCGTTACCAAATAATCTGTATCAGCAGGACTTAATGGATAAAGTCCCATTGCAGTCCAGGTATACCAAGAAGACATCTCACCAGCATCATCCATTCCGGACATGGCCAGCCCATGCTCTCCAATTCCAAAGTAATCGGCTAAGAGCTTATCGATTACCTTTTGTGATTTCTCAGGCTTATCTATAAAATAATAGGAAAAGGGGGCTTCATGATCGGGTTGATTACCTTGACAATATTGCCCCATAAATCCGGAAACATTCCTGGCAATATATGCTGGATTCCATGGCTTAGTAAATAGTTCATCAAGTTTGGCTTCAAATTTATCTTTTCCTCCATATAAATCCACCAAACCGGGCATATCATGGGGTACATAAAAGGAAACTTGCCATGCATTGGCCTCCCTGTACATGTATTCGTAATAAGGATATTCTGGATTAAATGGGCTGATCCAATCCCCATTTCCCAACCTTCCCCGCATAAAATTCACTTCCGGATCGAAAACATTCCTATAATTTTGCCCTCTTTTGATCAAATCCTGGTAGTGTTCCTCATCTCCCATCTCTCTTGCTAGCTGAGCTAGCGCGTAATCATCATAGGCAAACTCCAAGGTCTTGGACACTCCGGCTTTTGCTTTGGTCTCAACATGAGGATTTTTTACGTCAGGGTCAGAAATATAACCTTTCTCAATATACTCTTTGACATGAGGCCGAGTTCCTCCTTCTTTATAAGCGTTATTCAAAAGGTACTCGTAAGCTTTCTCTATATCAAAATCTTTAACCCCTCTTCGGTAAGAACCGGTGATGAAAGATGCGGCATGGTCTCCGTGAAAAAAAGTCGGTATAAAACCAGTTTGGTGCCCCTTATCTACCAATGACTGAATCACATCTGCAGTAACCTCTGGTTGCACTATGCTCATTAGCACTACTTTGTTCCGATAAGTATCCCAAAGTGATGGAAGGGTATAATACCTAAACTTTTCTTGACGGGTTTTGCCAGTTTGATCAGTAAATTCCCCATTCACATCACTTCTTAATGCCGGCCACAAGAAGGAGCGGTAAAAAGAAGAGTAAAACAACTCTTTCTCTTTTGGACTTCCTCCTTTGACCGTGATATGGGAAAGCAATTTGTTCCAAGTATCCACTGCTTCTTTATGGACTTGTTCAAATGATTTTCCGGCCACTTCAGTTTCCAGGTTTTCCTTGGCATTGGCCTCACTTACGTAAGATAAACCTATTTGTAATATAACAGGACTTTCTTCTCCCCCATCTTTAATATTCACTTTGGCATAGCCGGTTCGCTCCCCTTCTTCAACAATATTTACTGATTCAATTTCATGACTCAACTTCACATAAAAATGAACCTTGTCTCCCCCTACTCTCTGAAAACCTTCCAGAACAGTTTTAGAAGAATGGGAGATTTTCCAATCAGACACACCATTATTGGCTTTTCCTAGATCAAAAAGGATAGTCCTTCCAGTTGATTTGTCAAAACTATACTCATGAACACCCGCCCTAAGGGTACTGGTCAATCTCACCTTCACTTTATAATCTTGAAGATAAACCTCATAATAGCCCGGAGAGGCTTTTTCTTGATCATGACTAAAGGTGGATTTAAAAGGTTTTTCTGACGACTTTTGAATTGGCAAGATCGGGATATTACAGAGGTTCCAGTGTCCTTTGTTGGTATGGGTAAAACCAATGATCTCCGTATCTTCATATTCATATCCAGCACCAGAACCGAATTCGGTAATAGGACTCAGCTGTACCATGGCATTGGGCAAGGAACTTCCAGGATAGGTCAAGCCAGCCCAAACTCTCCAGCCCTCTGGAGGAGTATAACCGATCTGTGAAGGATCAGTCAAAGGAGCGGTGCCAATAAAAGGGTTAACAAATTGGGTGAGATTAGTTTTTTCTTCTTGTGCTTTGGCACAACCAAAAAAAGATATTGAAACAATAAAAAAAGTAAATAGGGTCAATAATCGCATAGGTCTTTCAGGTTAAATCATTAGGTTAATAGGTCTGATAGTCAAATTTTAATTAAATCGAAACGGCTATTTCGATAGCTTCAATATCCGTTTCGATTTAATGAAATCCACCCTTGTTATTCTATGTCAGCAAATGAGGCTTTTCCTGGTACAGGGTGTAAATCAATTCTCCAAACAAGGTATTGGCCCAAGCAAACCAACTTCGGGTAAAATTGTCCGGGTCATCTTTATGGAATCCTTCATGCATAAAGCCTGTTCCCGCGTGGGTGGTCTTGATCCATTCCAAGCATTGCTTGATTTCATCCTCATCAGTGGCAGTCATGGCCTGCAGGGTGATGCTCATATGCCATATATAATCCATCCCAACATGAGGGCCGCCTATTCCCTTCGCCGCCTTACCTGAAAAGAAATAAGGGTTATCTTCACTCAGGACAAAATTTCTTGTGTTTTGATAAATAGGATCATTGATATCCAAACAGCCCAGATACCCCATACTCAACAAAGATGGCACATTGGAATCATCCATAAACAATTGGTTTCCATACCCATCTACTTCAAAGGCATAAATCTTACCATGATCCAAATGATCTGCAACCGCATATTTCTGTATGGCTTTTTCTACTTCATTGGCCAAATCCTCGCATTCCCTAGCTGAAGAAGTATCTTTTTTGACCTCTTTGTAAATAGCCGCAAGTTGTCTAAGGGACTGGACAGCAAATAGGTTCGAGGGAATCAAGAATGGGAAAATGGTAGCATCATCCGAAGGCCTAAAAGCAGAGCAAATCAGACCAACTGGCTTCACTGGGTTACCATAACCATCCCCTGAAAGGGTATCAGTAGCCCTGGAGGTGGTTCTTGCAAAATGGTAAGGCCCTTTACCGTCCTTACGCTGCTGTTCCTTAAAAGTCTTCACAACCAACTTCATGGCCTTTTCCCAACGATCATCGAAAACAGATGTATCTCCTGTTTCTTTCCAATATCCATTGGCCAAACGGACAGCATAGCATAGAGAATCGATTTCCCATTTACGCTCGTGCAGCTCCGGCTTCATATCAGTATGGTCACTTTGCCATTCTCCTCCTTCTGGACCATTATTGAATGCATTCGCATAAGGGTCGATGATAATACATTCATTATGTCGGTGGATCACTCCTTGAATCAGCTTTTTGAGTTTTTTATCTTTATTTACCAAAGTAACATAAGGCCAAACTTGGGCTGAAGAATCACGGAGCCACATGGCATGAATATCCCCGGTGATAACAAAAGTATCTGGCTTACCATTTTTCTCTGAATATTCCACTGTGGTATCCAATGTATTTGGAAAGCAGTTTTCAAACAACCAAGCCAACTCTTGGTCCTTTATATTCTTTTTGATTTCATTAATTGTATTTTCTACCGCCTTGCTGGTAAAGTTCCGTTCGGCAACAGCAGGTCTATTGGTGACTTTCCAGTTTAAATTTCCTGCAAAAGATGCAGCAGGCCCTATGGCCATGCCCAAGGTGGCAGCGGCACTGGTTTTGATAAAATCCCTTCTGATCATGTCTGATTAAATAATTGGTATGCACATCACGGACTTGGGTTATCCCGCTCATGTTTATTGTTAATATTAATTTCTTTGTAAGTTAATCGATTTAGCATTAATTATCAAAGATAATTCTTCATTCATAGCCCAATTATAGTAATCGCTGAGCAATACAATGAACAATAGTCTTCAGCATTTAACATGAATATCCCCTTAGACTTCATGGTTAGTTTCAAATGCTTGGTTACTCTCCTAATTCTATTATTATTTTTTGCCACACCCTAATTGCAAATCTTTTATGTTCAATAATTAAAATATAAAGCTTACTGATTAAAGAAATAAAGGATAATTTTCACGCCTATACTCTTCTACATTTTGTTTTATATTACATTTTTAGTAATTTATAGAACCACTTTTTATAGATTTAAACACGAAACACCCATGGATTTAGCCAATTATCAATGCGCAGGCCTTTTTGATGAAATGTTCACTGAGGAAGGAGGTTGTAGGGAACATTACAGGGTTTTTGAAAAATTGCTTAAAAAGACTGCTCCAAGAAAATTAAAGCAACTTCAATTTTCTGCGAATAAAACTCAAATGTCCATGGGAATGACTTTCAATGTTTATGACAACGACCAAGGACTCGAAAAGATACTTCACTTAGACATTATTCCGAGAATCATACCCAACTCTGAGTGGCTTCAATTAGAAGCCGGCCTGAAGCAGCGGGTAGATGCCTTGAACCATTTTATTCAGGACATCTATAATGAACAGGCAATCCTCAAAGATGGTATTGTTCCAGAAGACCTGATCACTAACAGTAAGGATTTTTTGAAGCCCTGCATAGGACTTACTCCCCCTAAGGGCATCTGGTGTCACATCACAGGGACAGACCTTATCAAAGACAAAAGCGGTGATTATTTTGTCCTTGAAGATAATCTGCGTTGTCCTTCAGGGGTTTCCTATATGCTAGAAAGCAGAGAGATCATCAAAAGGGCATTCCCGGATATTCTGGATAAAACAGGTGTAATGCCTGTGTCCAATTATCCTGCTCGCTTGCTTCAAATGCTGCAAAACCTGAGTAACAAGGAAAAACCGGTTGTGGGCGTACTTACACCAGGGATATATAATTCTGCTTACTATGAGCACTCCTACCTCGCCTTACAAATGGGTGTTGAATTGGTCACGGGAGAGGACCTTGTTGTTCAAAACAACAAAGTCTACATGCAAACCACTCATGGTTACCAGCAAATCGATGTGATCTACAGAAGGATAGATGATACTTTTATTGATCCTAATATTTTTAATCCCAATTCTCTTCTGGGGGTCCCTGGGATCTTTGAGGCTTACAAAGCAGGTAATATTGCCCTGGCCAATGCTCCGGGAACTGGTGTCGCAGACGATAAAGCAGTATATGCCTATGTCCCTGATATCATCAAATATTATTTGAATCAAGAACCTATTCTCAACAACGTACCTACCTACCTCTGCAGAAGGCCAGATGAAAGACAATATGTTTTGGACAATATTGCTGAACTCGTGATCAAGGAAACCAACGCTGCAGGAGGATACGGAATGCTGATCGGGCCTAAGTCAACTCCTGAGGAGCATGAAAAATTCAAAAAACTAATTTTATCCAATCCTAACAACTACATTGCCCAACCTACACTCTCCCTCTCTACGGTACCAACACTTACCGAAAACACTATTGAATGTCGTCATGTGGACTTAAGACCTTATGTTCTGTATGGTGAGGAAATTGACGTAGTCCCTGGAGCCTTGACCAGAGTCGCTCTCAAAAAAGGATCACTAGTGGTCAACAGCTCACAAGGAGGAGGAAGTAAAGACACTTGGGTACTCTATAAATAATTTTCTATGTTAAGTCGCGTTGCTAACTCAATTTACTGGCTGGGCAGGTACCTGGAAAGGGCTGAAAACTATGCCCGTTTTATCGATGTAAATTTCAATCTCATGCTAGATTTACCGCCTGACCTAAAAACTCAATGGGAACCATTGGTTTTTGCTACAGGTGACCATGAAATCTATAGTGGAAGTTATGAAGAATTTGATAAAAAAAGTGTTATAAACTTTCTCACATTAGATACTTCCAATCCAAACTCTATCATTTCCTCAATTACCTATGCCAGGGAAAATGCCCGGATAGTCAGGGAAAACCTCAGTAAGGAAACTTGGGAAAAGATAAATGAACTGTACCATTTTATCAAAAAAGCAACACCGCGAAAGATATGGGATAAAAAAGACCCAAGAAGCTTTTTTGATAAAATCAAAAACCAAATCCAGCTTCTTTATGGTCTCACAGAGAGTACTGTTGCTCGAACTGAAGGTTGGTACTGGAAACAATTGGGAATGTACCTTGAGCGGGCAGATAAAACCAGCAGAATCTTAGATGTGAAATACCATATGCTGCTCCCTACCCCTGAAGAAGTAGGCTCCCCGCTTGATTTTCTACACTGGATGGCTCTTCTTAAATCTGTTACTGGTTTTAACACATACAGAAGGATCCATGGTAAAATCCAATCCAACGGGGTGGTTGATTTTTTAATATTTAGCAAGCAGTTTCCTCGATCTATTTATTTTTGCTTAAAAGAAGCTGAAGATTGCCTTCACATGATTTCAGGATCTAAAGAGAATGAATTCCAAAATAAAGCGGAAAAATCATTGGGCTCTCTTCGGTCTAAATTAGGATTTAGTGAAGTATCTGACATCATTGCAGATGGCCTACATGAATCAATTGATGATTTACAAAAAAAAATAAATGCGATTTCTGAACAAATTCAGTTAAATTTCTTTCAAATTAAAAAGGAGTATAACTTTCAACAACAACAGCAGGAATAATGACATTTTGTTTGGGTATAAAAACTAAGCATGGTATTGTAGGTCTTTCCGACACACGAATTACCAGTGGATCAGAAACCACTACTTCCAAGAAGGTGTTTGTGGTCAATAAGAATAAGCATTCATTCTTTATCATGACCTCTGGCTTACGGTCTGTTAGGGACAAGGCCATCACCTACTTTAACGAGGTTATTGAACAGCAAGACGACAACTTCAACAAACTTTACAAAACCGTTAATGAATTGGGCAACCAAATAAAAAGGGTGGCCAAAGAGGACAAGGACAGTCTGGAGGAATCAGGCCTTCATTTTAACCTTCATAGCATTATTGGCGGGCAACTGGAAGATGATTCAGAGCCCAAACTGTATCTGTTATACCCTCAAGGCAATTGGATCGAAATAAAAAAAGGAACTCCATTTGTAATCATCGGTAATACCGGCTTTGGAAATCCAGTATTGAGAAGATCCCTCTCCTATGACGAAACATTGGACTTTGCTATCAAAAGTGCCTTTTTAGCTTTTGATGCAACCAGGATTTCTGCCAATGATGTTGATTTTCCAATAGATACGGTAGTAATGGAAAATGATGGTTTTTACATCAAGGAACAGCGTTTTGAACAAAACGAATTGATACATATTTCTGATTTTTGGAATAACCGACTCAGAAAAGCCATCAGTGAACTTCCCGCCGAGGTATTGAATAAGGCCTTTCTAAAGAATGAAGCCCAAATAGATGACTACTGAAAAGAAGCTGAATATCAAGCACAAAACAGTCTACACATATGATACTGATGCTTGGCTTAGCCCACAAAAAATATTGCTTTCCCCTTCCTTGAGAAGGTATTTTCACATTTTATCCTATGAATCCAGAGTAACTCCAAAGCCCCAGGGAGTGAATTACCGTCTAGACATGGAAGGCAACCTGTTCCAACAGGTTTGGTTTTCCCAACCCACCGATAAGTTGGAAATAGACATAGAAACTACTATCAGTACTGCTGACTTCAATCCCTTTGAGTTTATCATCGATAAAGCTTTTGAACAGAGAAATGATGGAGGGGAAATCACTTTCAACTACCCTTCTGAAAAACAGCCTTTTCTTATTCCTTTTCTCAACAATACAGGCAAACCTGAAATCCATGAGGTGGCCAGGGAATTCAAGTCTAAAAGTCAGGACACAGTTTCTTTTTTAGTGGATTTGACCGCCTATGTACATCAACTTTGCAAACACATTATTCGAGAGGCTCCTGGTGTTTGGGCACCAGAAAAAACCCTCAAAGAAGCCAAGGGATCCTGCAGGGACTTGGCTTGGCTGCTGATCAATATCTTGAGGAGCGAAGGATTGGCCAGTAGATTCGTCAGTGGCTATGCCTATAACCCCAAATTGGAGGAAAACCACGAGCTTCATGCTTGGGTGGAAGCATTCTGCCCAGGAGCTGGATGGATCGGGCTAGACCCGAGTTTGGGACTGTTGACAGACGCTTTTTACATTCCTTTAGCTGCCAGCTTTCTCCCAGAACTCACACTGCCTGTGATAGGAAGCTTTACAGGTGCCTCCCACTCCACATTGGAGAGTTATGTAGAAATCAAGGAACTTGTCTAATATGGAATAACTGTCATTTTTATAATTAATCTTTTCTTAACTCCTATCCGGCCATAAGTTATTACACTTCGCTTTACATTTGACACAAACAAAGTCTCATGAACAGCGCAGCAAGTGATACCGAACTTTTCAGAATGATGTCCTTGAGAGAAGATCACAAGGCTTTTCAAGAAATCTTTAACCGATATTGGGACCAGCTCTTTCAAATAGCGCTGCACAAAACCAAAAGTCCTGATTTGGCCCAAGACCTTACTCAGGAAGTTTTCATCAGTCTTTGGAAATACCGCCACTCCATCAAGATCAAGGCTGAACTTAGTGCCTATTTGATCACCATGGTCAAATACGGCTTTTTTAAGTTGGCAGCACAAAAAGAACAGCAATTTGAAGCATTAAACGCCACCGATAATACGGAGCCCTCTCATAATCTGAATGGATTTTCAATCATGGAATTCAATGAGCTTTATGATAAAATAGACACCATTACAGACACTTTACCACCTCGTTGTCGCGAGATTTTTTTAATGAAAAGAAACCATGAAATGTCTGTTGAGGAAATTGCAAAAAGCTTCAATATCTCTCCCTCCACTGTGCGAAACCATCTCGCCAAAGCAACAGGAACTTTTAAAGAAAAACTAACTGAAGACATTGCTCTGGCTAGTTTGCTATGGATACTGTTCAATTGATACGTATTACTAAAAGGTTACCAAAATTATTTCATTCTTAAAAATTACATAACCCGTTTCGAATAGACAGCAATCCCATTTTATGACTCTATTGATTGAAAGCCGATTATTAAAAAATGGAAATCAATCAATACTGGAAAAAGTTAATTACAAAACTTTTTGATAAAACCATTTCCAATAAGGAACTGGAAGAGTTAAACAGGTGGTATGACTACACTCATTTAGATGAGTTTCAGAAGTCAGCTGCTGATGAAGCGGAAAGAAAACACGCTGCTTGGCAAAGCATCAAAAAAAGAACTACGCCCATTAATGATGCTACGAGCACCGCGAAAAAAACAGTTTCTTTCTCTGCTATTGCAAAAATCGCAGCTGCTTTTTTGGTAGCCGCCCTTATTGGTCTTCAGTTTTGGTTTAAGGAGCCCGCAACTACTTCCCCAGTCAAAATGATTACCATTAGCAATAAACTTGGACAAGTTAGCAGTTTTACCCTACCCGATAGTTCTAAAATTTGGCTTAGCACAGGATCTACTTTTACTTATCCAGAAAGATTTGGCGAGACCCGTGAAGTTTCTTTAGATGGAGAAGCTTTTTTCGATGTGCACCGAAATCCCGAAAAACCTTTCACTATTACTTCAGGAGATGTTATCACGAGCGTGTTAGGCACCTCTTTTAACATCAATGCCTATCCTGATGAAAAGGTGCAGGTAGCTGTCTTTACAGGAAAAGTAGCCGTAAAAGACCATCAAAGCAGAAATGAAACAGTTCATTTGGTGAAAAATCAAATGGTCACTTGGAAACCAAATTCAGGTTTTGAGCCAACTACGGAATTTGATCCTGAGCAAATTGCAAAATGGAGACAAGGAATTCTCACTTTCCGAAATGCCAACATGGAGGAAGTCATTCATGAACTCAGCAAGTGGTATGATATCGAATTTAAACTTGCCAAGAAGAGTGCTCCAACCTGCCAATATACAGGTGAATTTAAAAACACCTCTTTGGAAAACGCCCTTAAAATCATTCAGTATGCTTTAAGAATCAACTATACCATAAATGAAAATGAAGTACTAATTGAAGCCCCTAATTGCCAAAGGCAATAAAAAATCCGGGAATGCTGGTACATCACCGGATTTTAAAAGATTAAATGATTTTCCGCACTGCTTCCATCTTCGACCATGTAGCAGTAAGGAAGTAAACCTTTATTAATCAAAGTTATGAAAAAAAAACTACTTCGCATTGTTTTGAAATCAACAGCGAACCTATTAATCATCGGAACATTCATGTACTGCCTCAGCAATATTGCTCTGGCCCATGAAGGCAAGGCCCAGCAAATGGGTGAAACGCAAATCCAACTCAGCAAAGGAAACGTCCTACTTTATCAACTATTTGAAAAAGTGGAAACACAAAGCGATTTTCGTTTTCATTTTGATCCCAATTTATCCGAACTGACCAAAAAAATTGACATCGAGGGGTCACTTGATTTAGAAAGTCTGCTTTACCGAGTGGCTGATCAGACAGGACTAAGTTTCAGACAAGTCAATGAATCCATTGCAGTCAGAAAAAACAAAAAAGCCCCATCCTCAAAACCGATCGAGGTAAACATTAAAATCTCTGGTTCTGTCAGCGACAATGATACAGGAGAACCTATTGTAGGTGCCTCAGTATTCATAGAAGGCTCTGGATTGGGAGTTGCTACTGATCTTGACGGAAATTGGAGTATGGATATTCCTGAAGAACTTGTAGGAAAAAATATTACTGCCAGTTATCTCGGTTACCAAGCTGCCAGTATGACCATTGTCAATTCTCCCATCCATTTCAAACTTATTTCCAATGAATTGGAAGAAATCGTAGTGGTTGGTTATGGTACGCAAAAGAAAATCAACTTGACTGGAGCTGTGGACCAAGTAACTGGTGAGGTCTTTGAAAACCGTCCCGTGCCGAATATTGCTCAGGGTCTTCAAGGGGCTATTCCCAACCTTAATATCAATATTCAGGACGGAAAACCTACACAGTCTCCCTCTTTCAATATCAGGGGAACCACCTCAATCGGGCAAGGAGGAAATGCATTGGTATTGATAGACGGTGTAGAGGGTGATCCTTCCATGATCAACCCCTCAGACATTGAAAGTATCTCTGTCCTTAAGGATGCTTCTGCAGCCTCCATCTATGGTGCAAGAGGCGCATTTGGAGTGATTCTGATCACAACAAAGGCTCCTGCAAAGGATAAAATGTCCTTGACCTATACCTCCAATTACTCTATAAAATCCCCAACTACAGTGCCTGATTTGGTTACAGATGGCTATACTTGGGCGTCCATGTTTAATGAAGCCTGGACAGCGTGGAATGATTATTCCCAGACACCTCAAAATGCCAACAAAACACTTCCTTTTTCCCAAGAATATTTGGCTGAGCTAAAGAGAAGATCTGAAGATCCCAGCCTTCCTGATATAGAAGTAGGACCAAATGGTGAATACATCTATTATGGTAGCACTGACTACTATGGTGAACTCTACAAAAAAAGCTTGTTCGCCATGGAGCAAAACCTATCACTTTCTGGAAGTAGTGGAAAAACTGGATATTACATCACCGGTAGATATTATGATCAGGAAGGGTTATTCAAATATAACTCTGATGATTTCAAAATGTACAACTTCAGGGCCAAAGGCTCTATGGAAATGACCGATTGGCTTACAGTAGAGAACAATACAGACTACTCCTTCAGGAAATACCATAACCCTTTGAACGTAGGAGAAGGTGGAAGTATCTGGAGAAATATTGCCGATGAAGGTCACCCATTAGCTCCATTGCTGAACCCTGACGGTACCCTATCCTATTCTGCCGCATATACTGTAGGAGATTTTTACTATGGAAAGAATGGTATCGACACCGAAAGGACTATCATAAAAAACATCACCAGTTTTAGTACCAAGTTTTTGGACAATACTCTTCGTGTCCGAGGAAACTTCACTTTCCAAGACATTCAAAACAATGAGCAACGTATCCGTGTACCTGTTCCTTATAGCAGAAGCGAGGGAGTAATTGAGTATGTTGGAACCAATACCAACGACATCAGAAACAGTCGTTCTGAAACCCGTTATTTGGCTACCAATATCTATGCGGAATACGAACCCAAGCTTTCTGGAAATCACCACCTCAAAGGATTGGTAGGTTATAACTTTGAATCTTCCACTTACAGTAATTTAACAGCCCAAAGAAACGGATTGATCTTTGAAGATGCACAAGACATCAATTTGGCATTGGGTCAATCCATCACCACCAATGGTGGATGGGAGAGATGGGATATCCAAGGAGGTTTTTTCAGAGCCAACTATGATTATGCCGGAAAATATTTATTGGAAGTAAATGGTCGTTATGATGGCTCATCTAAATTCCCACAAGATCAGCGGTACGCTTTCTTCCCTTCCTTCTCTGCCGGTTGGAGAATATCAGATGAATCCTTCTTTAATATCTCAGAAAAAGCCGTTTCCGATGTTAAATTCAGGGCTTCTTATGGTTCCTTAGGAAATGGTAACATCAACTCATATGCTTTCCAAGAACTCTTCTCTATTTCTCAATCAGGGAGAATTCTGAATGGAGTGAGACCTCAGTACACCAGCCAACCTGGCGTCCTACCTGATGGCCTTACTTGGGAAACTTCCACCACCGCCAATATCGGGCTGGACTTGGGCCTATTGGAAAATCGACTGACATTTACCGGTGATGCCTATATCAGAAATACTACAGACATGTTTACTGTGGGTAATTCACTTCCTGCTGTGTTCGGTACAGCTGTACCTAAAGGTAATTATGCCGACCTCAGAACCAAAGGCTGGGAGTTTGTCGTGGGCTGGAAGGATCAGTTGAGCATGGCCTCGAAGCCATTGAACTATAGTGTTAAATTCTTCATGGCGGATTATACCTCCACCATCACCAAATACAACAACCCTGATAAGCGCCTTACTGATTATTACGAAGGAATGAAAGTGGGTGAAATATGGGGTTATGTCACAGAGGGCTTATTTGAATCCATGGAAGACATCAACTCTCATGCAGACCAATCTTATATTCAATCTTCTACCAGCCGAACCACCTTGCCAGGAGACATCAAATTCCAAGATATCAACGGTGATGGTGTCATAGATAAAGGACTAAACACGGTAGACAATCCAGGTGATCAAAAAATCATTGGTAATGCTACACCAAGATATACCTATGGATTCAATATTGATTTGAACTGGAACAACTTCTTCTTTAGCACTTTCTTCCAAGGTGTTGGTAAGAGAGATTGGTGGCCAGGAGGTGAAGCAGGTCTTTTCTGGGGACAATACAACAGGCCTTACAATGACGTTCCTAAATCCATGATAGGAAACATTTGGTCTGAAGACAATCCAGACGCTTACTTCCCAAGATACAGGGGATATTCTGCCATAGGTAGCAACCGCTCCCTGTCTTCTACCCAAACAAGGTACTTACAGAGTATTGCGTATTTGAGAATGAAGAACATCCAAATTGGCTATAACCTTCCGGAATATGTAGCCTCCAAATTCAAACTAGGAGGTGCAAGAGTGTACCTTTCAGGCGAGAATCTTTGGTCTTGGTCACCATTGTATAAAGTCACCAAAAACCTTGATGTAGAAAGCACTGGCCCATCTGATCTTGCTTTGACTTCTGGTACTTCAGGAAATGGTAACAACTACCCTATTCTTAAAAGTGTAACCCTCGGACTTTCTATCTCTTTCTAAATTGACATCATCCACCATGAAAAATATAAAAAATCTATTCGGATCAATGGCGCTAATGGGCATTATGGCATCAGGTTGCGCAGAACTGGATCAATTCCCAGAAGCCACCACTTCAGGCGGTGCTGTTTTTAACAGTGAAAATGGACTGGAGCTTTATGCCAACTCATTTTACAATGCTCTCCCCACAGCTCGAGACATCCACTCTGGAGATGCTATGGCTGACTATTCTGCCAGAACCCAGGTTCCTGACTTTCTTCGTCCGGGCAACTTTACTCCCACCCAAAGTAGTGGCTGGTCATGGAGTGAATTGAGAAATATCAATTACTTCCTGGAAAACAATGTGAGTGAAGAACTCACCCCTGAAACCAGAAATCATTATAATGCCCTTGCTAAATTTTTCCGAGCTTACTTTTACTTTGAAAAAGTAAAGCGATTTGGAGATGTTCCGTGGATCAACAAAACCATGGACGTGAATGATCCAGACCTTTTCAATGGACGTGATTCCAGAACCTTGGTGATGGATTCTGTATTGAGGGATCTTGATTACGCCATCGAAAATATCCAGGCCATAGATGATGACAGCAGAAGCTTGATCACCAAAAACGTCGTTCTTGGATTCAAATCCCGCATTTGTCTGTTTGAAGGTACTTTTAGAAAGTACCACACAGATTATGGACTTACTTCTTCAGCCGACCAATGGTTGACTGAAGCTGCTGAAGCTGCTGAAGAGGTTATCGAAAGCGGAGACTTCTCCTTGTATCAGGGTGCGGGCGAAGAATCTTCCTACCGTTCTTTATTTATCAGTGAAAAACCGGTTTCACAGGAAATAATTCTTTCTGTTGTCATTGATCCGGCCTTAAGTGTATTTCATGATGCCAATTGGTGGTGGACAAGTTCTACCTATGGTTCACGGGTAAGTTTGACCAGGGATTTTGTCAACACCTACTTGAACATTGATGGAAGTCCTTTCACTGATGTAGCGGGGCATGAAACCATGACCTTTGTGGAAGAAACTCAAAACAGGGATAAAAGGCTACAACAAACGATCAGAATGGGTGATTATACCCGAACCAACGCAGGTTCTGTTGTTCCTGCGCCTCCAATTTTCTCCTATACTTACACAGGTTACCAACCCATCAAATGGACCTTGGACGACATGTATTATGACGGCGGGAGCCGTAATATTAACAGTGTAAGTGTCATGAGATATGCCGAAATCTTACTGAACTATGCTGAAGCAAAAGCGGAATTGGGAACATTGGATGCTGAAAGTTGGAACCAGACCGTTGGAGCCTTGAGGGCCAGAGCAGGCATCACGGAAAACCTTGGCCTTCCTACCGTCGTGGACGCATATCTACAGCAGGTCTATTTCCCAGAGATTACCGACCCCATTTTATTGGAAGTGAGACGTGAAAGAGGTATAGAATTGGTTTTTGAAGGATTTAGGTTCTATGATATCGTGAGGTGGAAAAAAGGGGAATTGATGGAAATGAAATGGAATGGCTTTTATGTTCCAGCACTCAACACTCCGATTGACCTTAATGAGGATGGCATCTTGGACGTGGCTTTTTATACATCCATGCCGTCTAACCCTGTGGAAGGAGTAACCTATATCAATGTTTCAACTAACATTGACTCTGGTATCAACCCACAACAATTATCCGAAGAAAACAAGGGAGAAATTCATTGGTTAGACCATCAACCTAGGGAATGGGAAGAAAAAAACTATCTTTACCCTATACCTGAAAATGATCTGCTGATGAATCCAGAATTGGGACAAAACCCCGGTTGGTAATTGATCTGATCATTAAATAATTATGATCTAAAATAATTTAAACCTAAAAGCGCTAACGCAAAAATGAAATCCTTAAAAACCAAGCTATTCGTAGCTTTTGTACTTCTAGGAAGCCTTATGGCTTCTTTTACTGTTCAAGCACAGACCAATGACCTGACAGTAGCCACCTTTAACCTTCGATATGATAACCCTGGTGATGCACCAAACAATTGGGACAACCGCAAAGAAGTAGTTGTTGACCTGATCAAATTCCATGGTTTTGATATTTTCGGAATCCAAGAAGGTCTCCATCATCAAGTAACTTACTTGGACGAGCACTTGACCAACTTTGGCTATGTAGGAGTGGGTAGAGATAATGGAAAAGAAAAAGGCGAATACGCTGCAATTTTCTACAACAAAGACAAATTCAAAGTACTGGAAGGCGATACATTTTGGCTTTCCACAGACACCAGCAAACCTAATAAAGCTTGGGATGCTGCCCTTCCTAGAATTTGCACTTGGGCTAAAATGGAAGATAAGGCGACTGGCAAACAGTTCTATTTCTTCAATACCCATTTTGACCATGTAGGAGTGGAAGCTCGCCAGGAAAGTGGTAAACTTATTCTTAGTAAGATCAAGGAGGCGGATAAGTCTGGAATTCCTGTTATGTTGACAGGAGATTTCAATGTGGACCAAGACAATCCGGCTTATCAGCTTTTAAAGGACTCCAAAGAACTTAAAGATTGCTATGAAGCAAGTGACCTACGCTATGCTAATAATGGTACCTTCAATAGTTTTGACCTTTCCAAAACAACTGATAGAAGGATTGACCATGTATTTGTGAGCGAATTCCTTCATGTCAAAAAATACGGGGTTTTAACGGACACCTATCATAACCGCTATCCATCAGACCATTTCCCTGTGATGGCTGTTATTGAATGGCAATAAAAAACGAAGCGCCAAGGTTAAACCTTGGCGCTTCGTTTTTTACTTTTTTGAATATGCTAATCCTCAACTTTCCTATATTCTAAAGTTCCTTGCTTCGAGGAGATGACCCTTTTTTTGTCATCAATGTATTCAATATCAAATTTTGCCTTAATGACCATCACGGAAATTGTTAGCGATTTTTCATCTTTGGAAAGCTTCCAACTACCTTTGGTCTCCTTATCTCCAATAAGGCTTTTAAATTTAGCATCCTCTTCAAATACTTGATAAACCTCATCAGTCTTGAATTTGGAAACAATATCTTGCTCCTCTCCTTTTTTCGTCCATTTTTCCAACTTCCACTTACCGATCAACAATTCCTCTGTTTGCGCCTGAGCCGAGAAAGCCCAAAAAAGAACCATGGAAATTAAAATAATCTTTTTCATATCAAGCTTGCTTGCATTTGTTAGAACCTATTTACCTGTAATATAAGGATTTGAAAAAAGAATGATAAGCTTGAGCTACATTATAATTATCCCATTATTGAATTTTCATTTAGCCAATAAGCGATCTAACCTCATTCTATGGTGACGCTGAAGGATCACTGGATACAAATTTCCAATCACATTGATCAGATTGGCAATTACGGCGATCAAGTAATAGCCTTTCCACAGCAAGAGGATAGATAACAAAAAGATTAACCAAAAAGCAGCAAAATGCCCAAACTCAGCTTGCTTGGACATCACAACTAAGTGTTTTAAACCTGATCTTGTGCCATCAAAAAATCTTTTCTTGTTTTTTGTATTGCCCCAAAAGGCCAATACAATAATCAATCTAAAATGCCGGACCCCCAACTTGTGATAAATTCTCTTCAGTTTTTTGGGTCGTTTGATGGTATAGTACTGCTCGGGCAAAAGTTTACTGGTGGTAAAAACAAAGCCCAAAAATGCAAAACCTCCAGTGACAAAAAGGGTCAATAGAAAAGCCAAAATAACCGATTCCATCAAAGAATAAAGTATACTGGGATCTCTCATAAACTGCCGCATCATTTCCCATGTTCTATAAAATAGAAAAATAGAAAATAGAGGAAACAGTATTTTTTTCAGGGTTTTCAGCTATCTGTAGTGTTTTCTTGTAAATTCCAGTTTGGTGTCGAACTCTTTATTTCCATGTAAATCCTTTCTAACTGTAATTTCAATCTCGTAAGAAATATTATACACTCCTAATAAACGATCCAATCTTTCCTTTTTCTCCTTTGCAACGGCCATATCCCTCTTGTATTTGTTGACAGGACCTGTGGCCATAGGTAGTACCAAAAAACCTATTCCTCCTATAATGAAAGGAACAGTTGCAACAATTCCTTTATCCCAGGCCATTGTCCCATACCAATAGCCAGCAACCATAAAGGCAATTGCAATGAGTAGAAAAACAATCAAATTCCCAATGGTCAAAGCCTTGGTAGATTTGACCAAGTGGTGTTCAATATTTATATCACGAATCAGCTGTTTGTATTTTTCATCAAACTTTATCTCGGCGCATTTATTTTTAAAATCAGGTTTTGATTGGGTTATTCCACAAAAAAATCCCTTTTCAATATCATATTGACTGTAGTCACAAAGTTTGCAGTGCTGTGCTAAATTCATTACAAAAGTTAATTTCTCGGTCTCATAAAACTAAGATAAGTCAAAAATTGATATTTTGTTTGGGTGACATCATCCAGAAAGACTACACTAATTAATCAAAAAAACATTTTGCTTGCTCCTGATTTTGGAAGCTAGCAAAATGTTTCAACTTAAGAATAACTACTTAATAATCATTACTCCAGCAAATTACCTCTCCCAGAAAAATGGAGGTTGAATTCCTAGAGACCTCAAATACACATAGCCTTGTGCCCTGTGGTGAATCTCATTATCAACAAAATAGAGTAAGGTATTGTAATTGGTGTTTTCATATTGACCAAACGCTATTTCTACCTTTTGGAACCTATCAGAAGTTATTTTAGGCCATGTTTCATCAATAATTTGGGTTACCTTATCCCATAGTTCTAAAAGTCCTTCCTTAGTTTTGGGCATCGATTTGGAATGATCGAACTCCTCTACTTTCTCCCAGTTCCCCGTGGCCAATCCTTCTACACCAGGCACTGCTATATCGATCATTTCCATGGCCATATCTGCAAAGGGTCTCATTCCACCAATACTATAGCCGAAAAGTTTATCCTCTGGAAAAGCTTCAATCACCCTTCTGGTTAGTCTTCTATGTCCTTGCCAATGAGCCAACATGGCATCTGTAGAAATAAATAAAGGTTGTACGGCTGCTGCTGATTGCGTTTTCATAATGTTGCTGTTTTTAAGGTTAGAATCAAATAATTATAACAAAGAAAATACACCTAAGTGACAGCCCTATGTCAGCAGGTATCAAAAAAATCTCACCCTCTTATAATATTTCATACGGGGTAAACTACTCTTATTCAATTACCCTCCGAACATCACCGAGGTCATGGTCAAAGATCCTCCCACTACTTTGTCATTAAAGAAGCTAGTTTGATCCTTTCCGCTTTTCAAGCCCATGGTATACAGCAAAGGAATATAATGGTCTGGTGTTGGAATGGCAAGCTGAGCTGATTTTCCCAATTTCTCATATTGAATTAAAGCGTTGTAGTCTCCTTCCAAAATCAAATTCTTAAATGTATCATTCATCTCTATTGCCCAATCATAGCCGTATTCTGGTTCGTTTAATTTGCTCCATGCTACCATTCTCAAGTTATGCACCATATTGCCACTTCCTATGATCAGTACCCCTTTTTTCCTTAATTGGTATAGCTCTCGGGCCAACTCATAATGATATTTTGGAGATTGGTAATAGTCTATACTCAACTGCAAAACAGGAATATTGGCTGCTGGATACATATGTCGAACAACAGTCCAAGTGCCATGGTCCAAGCCCCACTCATGGTCCAAATCTATTTTTGTATATTGAATTTGATTTGCCGTAAACTCCGCCAAATCAGGATCTCCAGGAGCTGGATATTGAACATCAAAAAGGGCCTGAGGAAAACCACCAAAATCATGAATGGTTTTAGGAAAATCCATCGCCGTTATTCTTGTCCCCCTGCTGAGCCAATGAGCCGAAATAACCAAGACTGCTTTTGGAGTTGGGATCTCCTGCCCCAACTTCCTCCAATACTGGGAAAAAACATTGTCTTCAATACCGTTCATCGGTGAACCATGTCCAATAAACAATACCGGCATCACAAAATCCTGATCATCTAGATGATCAGCATAACGCTTAAATTCAGATAAATTTTTCATGATAAATAGAATGTGTCTTCAAATGGACAGGTAGATTTCCTCTTTACCTATTTCTAAACAAACAGATGCATTATGTGTATCAAAATTACTTGACCCGAACTATTCGAACTTCGACCCTCATTAACTACTAATTCAAACAAATTATGTTTCAGATAATTCCATAATTACATGTATATACAAATATTTTTTTCTTCACCCAATTAATTATATTTACTAAAAAGTATTTACCTCATTTTCAGTGTTTTTATCACACCAACTTTTATTTGATGAAACCAATCTAACTCTTAATATACCCAAAATAAAAAGCTATGGAAAAGGAAAAAAGAGCTTCAATTTTATCCGAAATAAGTGATTGGCTGAAACTTTTAGGTCTGGTTGTTTTGGTCGGAGAAGCTATCATCATTTTGGCGATGAACCTGACCCCAAAAGATCACCCAATGTCAAGTTGGTACCCTATTTTTATGCTGATCTTTTTGATAATTATCGTTGTTGGAATTTTTATCGATCGCTATCACCAAAGAAATTCGGATACCGCTAAGGAGGAAATTAAGTTTGGCTCCAAAGTAATAGATATTGACACCCATAAACCGCCAACGGCTCCTGCACCGGAAAATACAGAATTGAATTTTGTGGACAACAAATTGGGTTTTTCTTTAAAACGCCCCCAACTCAAACACTGGAAGGATCCACTGTACCTCAGCAATAAAGAATACCTGCTGAAATTGGGAGCAATCCAAGAAGAGCAATGGCCCACAATTGAAGCTAACAGCTCCCTGATGCCCTTTGGAAACATGTTGATCCAATCAGAAACGGTGATGTTTGAATATGGAGAGCCTTTAGAAATCAATTTTACAGATGCCTCCACCACAGATATGATCGAAAAATACATCATTAGGCTTTCTGAATTTCAAAAGGCCAATGATGGAAATCCCCTCACCGAAGAAGAACAACAAAAGCTCCGGTATGACTTGTTTTATGGACAGCTTCAAGTCCAGAACATGATGTTTTCCAATAGCTTTATCATTCAGGTAATGGACAAGAAAAAAAGCCTCGATACGCTTTTTGAGCCCAATTTACCCAACCTGTATAATTCCATTCAAAAAACGCTCAGCGAGGGCTTGGATCAACTTGTCAGCGGAAAAGACTCTATCCTTTGGAGCTCTACCAATTCAATTAAAAACATTGCCATCAATGGAGAAACGCAGCACATCTCTATCTATCGGATGAACCGACTATTTGAAAATGAGAAGCACTTCTACCAATTGCAAATCCAATGGAGTCCTCAATCCAAAGCAGCCATCAGCATTTGGGAAGAACTTAAAGAAATGTTCGAGACCTTTAAACTCATAGAATGAATTATTTCACTTACCTTTTGGGTTGAAATCAATCTAGCAATTTGGCAAGTGGACCATTATGGATTTGAAAAAACATTACGACCAACTTTTTGAAAATTCCCTGATTAAAGTCAAAACCGACCAATATGAGATCGATAAGCAAATACAGTCCCCTGCTGACAGTCGCAGGGGCATAACTTTACTTGCCCGACCAAGTTTAGAAACCAAAGGTCAGGTCCAAAACTTTTTAGATATTTTGAAAGGCCTGGAACCGAATCAATACTACTATCCGGACTCTGATCTTCATATGACCGTTTTGTCCATTATTTCCTGTTATGTTGGATTTGAACTTAAAAAAATTCATGTTCCAGATTATATTGAATTGGTACAAAATAGTCTGAAAGGTGTTCAGCCGTTTAGGGTTGAATTTAAGGGAGCTACCTTTAGTCCAGCGGGAGTCTTGGTTAAAGGTTACCCTGAAAACAATACCTTACAGCAGCTTAGAAATCAGCTCCGTGATAATTTTAAAGGTGCTGACCTAGAACAAAGTCTGGACAAAAGGTACGCTATACAAACAGCCCATTCTACCATTATGCGCTTCTCTTCCCCGCTTCAGCATAAAGAGCAACTCATTGCCATGGTCGAGCAATACAAAGATCATGATTTCGGAAGTTTTACGGTAGATTCTCTGGAATTAGTGTACAATGATTGGTACCAAAGAGATAGCAAAGTCAAGTTGCTGACTAAATTTTTAATTTAGCTTTTAGCTAGCTTCTTGAGCGCAAGGACTTAGCTTCCCTTCTTCATTCAACTGATAAAATAAATCTGTACTTACCTCCTCTGATACTACATTTGCATAGATCAGATAGCCCTTTTCATTCTTTATTGCAGCGATTCCTGATACCCAGCTTCCATCCGCTCCATTATTCTTCCATTCCCATTTGACATCTCCATTTGAGTCTATTAAGATTACACGACAAGTACTACTAACATCATTATATGCTTGTCCCCATCCTGTCAATAGTGCATCTCCATTTTCCAAGATATTTACATCTATCAGTTGAACATCCCTATATCTACTATTAGAGCTATAAACCTTTTTAGCAATTAATTTCCCCTCTACAGAGTATCGATTTAATGCCCAAGAATAGTTATTAGCAGGATTCTCCCCCGTAAATACCCATATTTCTCCACTCTGGCTTATTTGCACCATTCGGTAATGGGAAAACTCCCTGCGATCGTGAACTTTTATTTTCCAAGACTCTTCTTTTAAATCCTGATCTACTTTAGATAGATAGACTCCATCATCGTTATAAAGCTTGAAGACCTCTCCCGATTTTCCAAATGCCATTCCCAATATTGACTGATCTAAATTTGCTTGGTACAATTCATTTCCAAATTGACCCAGTTTCATCAAGTTTACTACCCTACCATCTTCTTCATTTTCAGCCGCGCTGGAACTTAGGACATGAACAACACCACCATTATCAATATAAATATCCTGAATGCTTTTATCAACCATCAATTTTTCCCATTTCATATTTCCCAACTCATCAATTTTCCTTACCACTCCCTGAATCTGATTGTTGATAATCGTCATTCCGCCAACAAATAGGTGCTCTTTAAATTTTATTGCTGTTTCATAAAAACCAGCTCCTTCTTCAGAAAGCACGAAAGACTCTTTCCCTGAGTCATTCCCAAGAAAAATCTTTAATTCGGAGTTAGTATCATACTTTTTTTGAGTATTGGAAAAGGCAATTCCTTCCCCAAACGGAACCAAAAACCCCTTTCCTCCAATCAACAAGTTTGAAAACTTATTTGCAAAAATAATTTGATCCTCCAAGGAATTTGCATCAAGTTGCAAAACTGTTTCTCTAAAGTCACCCTCGTGCCCTAGATTGGCTCTAACTATTATTTCAGTACTTTCTTCTAGTGATGTAGGGGCAGTATACACCCCATTCTCATCAATCAAACCAATTGATGGCTCTATACTAAAATGAACCGTTTCAGAATCGATTATAGAGTCTCCAGAACTAAGATAAAAGGCGGTGCTTTCTCCTAAGCAAATGATACTTTTATTGGCTACCAATTCGAACTTTTCAGGAATTGACACACCAAATTCATCCTCACTATTACAACCAAATAAAAATACGAATAACACAAAATAGAGGCTAAGTATACGCATATGGCAAGTATTTATATCAAACAAATCATATAAATATAATTACATTCTATATAACTACACTAATAATAATATTAAATTCAGATCAAATACTACATCCTTAAACAAATCACTGATTAACAATAATTTAATATCGAAATACTTGAAACATGGTATTTAATTTGGGCTGTATATTTTGTAAATTGCTTGTACACAAGCACCAACTTTTCTGATTTCCACACATACTCTTTTCACTTCAACACAAAACATCATGCCCAATCTAAGAGAACTCAGCCTGGTTACTTTCAACCTTTACAACCTCAACCTTCCTGGGAAGCCCATGTATCGTGATTATGATGGCTGGACCACAGAACAATACACCAAAAAAATCATTTGGACAGCCAATATTTTGAAAGCAGCCCAAGCAGATATTTTTGGATTTCAGGAACTATGGAATCTTGATGCCTTAAAAGAAGCATTTACCCTAACTGGTTTAGATGCAGACTATGACCTACTCAGTCCTCCAGACCATGGCGGAAATAAAATTGTCTGTGCTGCGGCTGTAAGAAAAGGTCTTTTGGAAGGTGAACCAGAATGGATCACCGACTTTCCAGATAAATTCACCCTAGAAAGCTCAGGTGATGATGCCCAAACACCTGACATAAGTGTCAATATCCACAGCTTTTCCAGACCAGTTCTTAGCTTTAAAGTAAAGATCAGGGAAGACCGTGACCCAGTATCCATTTTTGTTTCCCACTTTAAATCCAAAGCCCCAACTGCTGTTTATCGAGAGGGCTGGTACCGGGACGATTACGACTATTACATTAACCATAATGAAAACTTAGGAGCCACCCTTTCAACTATCAGAAGGACTGCAGAGGCCTGTGCCATGCGAATGATCATTGTGGACAAAACCAAAGGAAATGATTTACCTGTCATCGTCATTGGAGATATGAATGACGCCCAGCTCAGTAACACCATCAATATTGTAACCGGACAACCTCGCTATCTTCAGGGTCTATCCACTGGTGGCGGTGATGCTGACTTATACTCTGTCGCCACTTTGCAGGAGTACAGAAGCTTAAGGGATGTTTATTATACCCATATCCACCAAGACATCCGGGAATCTTTGGACCATATCTTGGTTTCACAAGAATTTTATGACAATTCTAAAAAAAGAGTTTGGGTCTTTAAAGAGATGCAAATCTTCAATGACCATTTGGTCGATGAAGACCACAAAGAAACAGGCACCTCAGATCACGGTGTGGTAAAGGCCATTTTTAAGTATAAACCTGCTTGAAAGAAGTTATTTCAATTAATATTTATCCATTCTGGTCTAATTCCTCTAAATATTCGAATAGTACCTATACTCGCCAACTCTCTATTAGGGTCATTCCCTTTATCCAACATTATCATGCATTTTGTAATTTCACTTAATCTGGGCTCTTCATTATTTACAAACTCAAATGTCCCTGATATTATCCAAATAGCTTTGTAAGTTAGATTACCATAAGAACCATTTTCTACTCTATAGAAAATGGTGAAATTACTTCCGTCACCTGAGGCTATCCCTTCTCCACTACCTTGATCAAAACCATAAGGATATTCAGGAAAGTCTTCGTTTTCTATTGAAACGTAACCACCCTCAACATCTAATACTTCATTCTGATCTTTTAAAATAAACAAATATTCTATATTCTTTCCAAAGATAGAATCAGCATAGGAAGGGTACTTTTCATCATAAATACAATCATTCTGCATTTCGAAAATCAAACCAGTTTTAGGCCCATCCGGATTATCAAATATGAGGCTTTGATAAATAAAAGGAGGATTTTGACCCTGATATATCTTCATTCCGTTTCGTTGAATGCGGTCTAAAAATGGTTCTAGACTTCCTGTTATTCCCATCACTTCACCAGTAAAAAAATCATCAGCAACCTCCTGAGGCAAATCGTAATTGATCAGTTCATTGGAAGGAATCTCATTATCCAAATTACAGCCTAGCAAACAGCTGACCATGGCCAATTGCAGCATCATCCATTTTGTAGAAATCAATATGTTTTTCATAACATATGGCTTTAGATTATTTTATCATTTTTTGAGAAAGTCAAACTTTGCTTCCTCCAACCAAGACCGTTAAACTGTCTCTATCATTTTACTCGTGGTTTTACCATACTTGCCCATCAGTACTTCTATCAGGATAGAAACCAGTGCCACAAAGAATATGATGATCAAAGAATACGTGGTGAGCAATCTCATCCAATTTCTATTGATAGATTCCTGTGTCCACACCTTATCCCTTTCTTCGGGAGAACCAAAGCCCTCACTGATCAGGTCTTCATCAGACTCTACATAGGGATTCTCTTGTTTAAACTTCTTGGCCACATTGGTATATTCACTTCCTTTGATATAATAGCTTACCTTATCTTCAAAATCACTGTAGGAGAAAGTACCTTCAATAAAAAACTTGGTATGCAAAAACAAAGTCGCCACTAAGCCTACAAAGAGAATTACACAAACCACTTTGATTGTATTTTTCATTTTTGTGCTCCACCTTCCCTTGAGCATAAATGACACCATCAGATTCACCACAAGTCCAATGATACTCGCCAATGCTGTATAATACAGCGTCATTTCTTCAATGGCCAGCAACTGAGAAATTGCTCCTCCAAAAAGACCAAAAAGCACTCCCAAAAGGGCTGCCCGATATTTTAGTAGTTTAATCATTGGACAAGTACAACGGTACAATGATCATTTCGTCCTCATTGATAAGCTGAGGATTTTTGAACACTACTTTAAAATCAATTAAAGGGTCTTGTATCGAAACTGGTATTCCGCTAAAATCCTCCACAATGATGTACATTTTTGCCGGTGGCAAAGCGGCGACTGCATAGGTAGCGGGATCTCTAAGGGTATGATAGGCACTTGGAATATCTTTGAGAGCAGGAAGCACATATTTCACTTTGTATTTTCCCTCTACCTCTGGCCCTTTAGTGATTAATTCTCCCGCTTCATTGATTTTATAAACAGCAAATGCGAAGTCCTTGGAAATACCTTCACGAGCAGAAGAGGCCTCCATCGAATTATAAACTTTTACCCTTCGAACAGAAACCTCTTCGGCCGAGGCCAGAAATATCAGATTCTTATTCAGGTCTACAGGAAAATCGTGGTTTAATGAAAGAGTCCTGACATCATTAAAAAGCTCACTTAGGTTATCAGATATGCTTTTCATTAACATCAGTTGCTCTTGATCAGCACTTTTTGCCAAAACCACTTCATCCAGGGTCTGGTTGAAAACACGGAGGAGATCATAAACCATTTGGTCAAAAATAGCCCTTGAAGTCAAATCCTTCCAACCTGCAGTAGACAATTGTTGATTAACCTGATTTGTTATAACCTGAACGCTGGCCATATTCCCTGCAGCTTCTAACTTTTCCAAAGACTCTTTTAAAGTTACAAATTGATCCATTTCTCTATTCAAATCGGTAGCCAAAGCTACTTCATCTCCTGTTATTAAATCAGGCCTTATTTCTTCATTCAAAACAGGAAATTCTGGCAGCTTCAACTTACTTTTTTTAGGAATTTCCTGCTGATTATTCAAAGAAGGGTTGAGCTTGTACATTAAGTTCAAGGCATCAGAAGTAGGCAAAATATTATGGGCCAGCAAATAATCAGGTAGGTATGCCGATACAGGGATTTTTGCACCTTTTGATTTGACAATAGCATAAGAAGCCGCCCCAATAGCGATTCCACCAACTATAAATACAACAGGGTTGATCCCCTTATCTTCTGACTCTATTGGTGCAGAACCGCCTGTTGGGGGACGTTGCGCCATTGCCTGAAAATTGCTGCTCACACAGATAACAAAGCTCAGAAAGACAAAAAACAATCGATGGGACAGTTGAAACATTAGTCCAGATATAAACAGTAATGCAAAAAATCCACATATCTTTTAAGTAGCTGATCACTACCTCCATACCGCATTTTAGTTTAAATAAAATACGCATTCAGCACAATAATAAATATAATAAAATATTGTTTATATCCAATTTATTCCTTGCTTTATTTCTGGCATTTGTTTACCAAAATGTTGATGTCAGCTAAAAAATGATTGCCAAACAAAAAGCCCCCAAAGGATTCATCCTAAGAGGGCTTTTCAATCAGTTAATAGTTAATATTATTCTTCACCATAAGGTTTACCGATGGTAGCCAAGATTCCTCCATCCACATAGACAATCTGTCCATTGACGAAGTCACTGGCTTTACTGGCCAAGAAGATTGTTGTTCCCTGTAGGTCCTCAGGATCTCCCCAACGTCCAGCAGGTGTTCTATTGACGATAAAATCATTGAATGGATGGCCATCCACACGGATGGGAGCAGTTTGCTCAGTGGCAAAATATCCCGGGCCAATACCGTTCACCTGAATATTGTACTTGGCCCACTCTGTAGCCAAATTTCTGGTCAACATCTTCAAACCTCCTTTGGCGGCAGCGTAAGCAGAAACAGTGTTTCTACCCAACTCACTCATCATAGAACAGATGTTGATAATCTTTCCTCCGCCTTTTTCTTTCATTCCCTTAGAAACACGCTTCGCCATCAGGAAAGGAGAAACCAAGTCCATGTTCACCACTTTGGCAAAATCTGCAATCTCCATCTCCATAGCAGGCGTTCTCTGGATCATCCCTGCGTTGTTGACTAAAATATCAATGGTACCAAACTTGGCTTCCATCTCAGAGATATTCTTGTCCACAGCAGCCTCATCGGTCACATCAAAAAGATAACCATGAGCTTCGATTCCATCTTCTTTATAGGCCTTGATGGCCGCTTCCATCTTAACTGGAGTATGTCCATTTACTATCAAGGTAGCGCCGCTTTTACCAAGTGCTTTCGCCATAGCCATTCCAAGACCATGGGTAGCACCGGTCACCAAGGCTACTTTCCCTGTAAGGTCAAATAATTCTTTCATAAAATATAATTAGTGGTTTTTGTTGGTGGATTGATTACTTCATATCTACTGGTGCCACCTTGTCCATATCACCATAGTCAAGGTTTTCTCCAGCCATTCCCCATATGAAAGTGTAATTGGAAGTACCTGATCCGGCATGAATCGACCAAGCTGGAGAAATCACCGCTTGGTGATTGGTCATCCAAATATGACGCGTTTCCTGAGGTTGGCCCATATAATGACATACAGTAGCATCATCTGCTAAGTCAAAGTAAAAATAAGCTTCCATCCTTCTGTCATGAGTATGCGCTGGCATGGTATTCCATACACTTCCTGGCTTCAACTCTGTCATCCCCATTTGAAGCTGGCATGATTCCACCACACTGTTGACGATCAACTTATTGATAATTCTGTGATTAGAGTTTTCCAATGATCCCAACTCTACCTTTTCGGCATCTTCCAATCCTACTTTTTTGGTTGGATAAGCTTTATGTGCAGGAGCTGAATTGAAATAAAGCAGGGCTTTTCCTTCAGCAGATGGGTTGAAGATCACCTCTTTCACTCCTTGGCCAACATAAAGGGCTTCTTTGGTATTGAGCTTGTGGTCAGTGCCATCTACAGTCACCAAAGTAGGAGCACCCACATTGATAATTCCCAATTCTCTTCGCTCCAAAAAGTACTCCGCTTTTAACTGGTCAACTGTTTCCAACTCCAAAGCTTTGTTCACCGGTGCTATGCCACCTACAATAAGCCTGTCAAAAGTCGTGTAAACACCCGTAATCTGATCATCCTGAAATATATTTTCCAATAGAAAATGGTCTCTCAACTTCTGGGTATCATACCCTTTTACATCATCAGGATGCGACGCATGTCTCGTTACGATGTTTGTATGCATGTTTGTTTTATTTATGTGAATGAATGTATTTCAAATCTACTAAAATTAGCCGTGCAATCGATTACCCAAATGCTAAATCAAACCTGATCAATACTTTTTACAAACCACTTAGGCATTTTTCAAAAGTCAACTGCTATTGCTTTCCAAAGCGCTGGAGTTTGATCAGGGAAAGGGATTATCCCTATTGGCTTTTGGAATAACAAAACTAACAATATTAGCGAGAAAATAAACCAGGAAACAGGGCCGTTTTCCCTAAAATTAAAAAAGCACTACCGCCAAAAAGAATTTCTCACCAAAGATCATTTGAAGCTTTTGATTTATTCAAATCAAAACTATCTTAATAAGTGGTATTAATGCCAATTTATTTTTACGCAAAACCATTCATCTAATATGCCCAAAAACCCCATCAATCGTCGTCACTTTATCAAGAATTCTGCCGCCACCATGGCCTTGGCTTCATTAGGACCAATGAATTTCAGCATTGGTTCTACAAAAAAAGCCTATAAGGTTGCTTTGATAGGCACTGGTTGGTATGGAAAAAGTGACCTTTACCGACTCCTCCAAATAGCCCCTGTGGAAGTGGTGGCCCTATGTGACGTGGATCGAATCAGGCTTTCTGAAGCCGGTAAAATCATCAGTCAAAAACAGGTCTCCGGCAATGTCCCTAAACTTTATAAAGATTACAGAAAGTTACTCGAAGAAAATGAATTGGACATCGTCATGATCGGTACACCCGATCATTGGCATGCCCTTCAGGCCATTGAAGCCATAAAATCAGGAGCCCACCTCTATCTCCAAAAACCCATTAGTGTGGATGTACTGGAAGGTGAGGCGATATTGGCTGTCGCCCGAAAGTACAATAAGGTCGTACAAGTAGGCACCCAAAGGAAAAGCACTCCGCACTTGATCGAAGCCAAAAAGAAAATTGTAGACACAGGCCTCTTGGGCAAAATTTCCCATGTGGAAATGTGCTGCTATTACCATATGCGAGCCAATGGCAGCCCCGAAGTAATCCCTGTACCAGACTATTTGGATTACGAATTCTGGACAGGTCCAGCTCCCCTAAGGCCTTATGACAAACTTCCCCACGGAAGCTGGTGGAGAACTTTTATGGAGTATGGTAATGGAATTATGGGCGATATGTGCGTCCATATGCTGGATACCGTCAGGTGGATGCTTGATTTGGGCTGGCCCACTAAAATATCATCTACAGGTGGTATCTATGTGCAAAAAGAAGGCAAATCCAATATTGCAGACACCCAATCAGCTATTTTTGAATACAATGATTTGAACTGCATCTGGCAGCACCGCTCGTGGGGAAATCCTGCTGACCCAGCGTATCCATGGGCATTCAAGCTGTATGGAGAAAAAGGTACATTGGAGGCTTCAGTAATGCGCTATGACTTTATCCCTCATGGAGAGGGTGAGAAAATCCATGGCGATGTGGTTTATGAAAAGGAAAAATACCCAGAAGACGTCACGGAAGAAAGGATCGAGCTGCATGCTGCCCCGGCCACCAGAAACCACCTTAGAGACTTTCTTTCTGCCATCGAAAATAATGAAAAGCCAGTTGCTGACATTGAAGAAGGCCATATCAGTTCGGCCTCCTGTATCTTGGCCAATATGGCGATGTATCTGGGAAGACCATTGGTTTATGATCCCGAACAAAAAATCATCCTCGATGATCCTGAAGCCACCCAATTGCTCCAACGCCCCTACCAGAATGGCTGGAAGCATCCTTTTGATGACCTTGTATAAAAAAAACAAAGCGGAGATTTCTGAGAAATCTCCGCTTTTTATTGGTGCCTACTTTGGCTGTTTGACGAGCTCGGTTTTCCTCAAGCAGTCAAGGTAGGACTTAATTTCTTTCTTTGCTCAGCTTATCTGGTTTCCTTTATTTTCAAAACGAAATTCCGGATCTAACAAGTATGAAACTTCACTGCTTTCCACGTTAAAAGATGTTATTCCTCTATTCTTGCTTCCATGATAGAAGGTGCAGGCTCAAAGCTCTTTAAATGTTCTTCATAAGCCCTGGTCAGTTCGGCCACAATTTCCGGATGGGCCTCATTCACATTATACTTTTCTGAAGGATCATTTTCAATTTGGTACAAAAGCGGCACCTTATGTTCTTGGGCAGGTTCTGAACTATAGGATGGCTTAGTGGTAAAATGTGCTTTCCAAGGTCCTTTTCTTACAGCATGCAATTTATCCCTGAAATAGTAGTAAACAAATTCCCTCACTTCTTTCACTTCTCCCTTAAATAGAGGACTCAGATCGTAGCCATCTGTAACTTTTCCCTCAGGTAGCTTTCCTCCAGCCAAGGAGGCAAAAGTGGGAAATAAATCCATACTGGTCACCAATGATGTGCTCACCTGCCCTGACTCTATAGTTCCTGGCCACCAACCAATGGCAGGCACCCTCATTCCGCCCTCATAGGTGGACCCTTTTCCTTCAAAGAGTAAACCAGCTGATCCACCATGAGCTTTTTGGGTCAGCCAAGGACCATTATCGCTTGTGAAAATCACTAAAGTATTTTCATCCAAACCCAACTGTTTCAGGGTACTTAAAATCTGTCCAACACTCCAATCCAGCTCCTCCACTACATCTCCATAAATTCCCCTTTCGCTTTTACCTTCAAAGTCATTGCTGGCATACAAGGGCACATGCGGGAAATTATTGGGGTAGTACAAGAAAAAAGGCTTATCCTTGTTTTCCTCGATAAATTGGATGGCTTCAGCTGTATACCTTTTGGTCAGGGTGGTCTGATCAATTCCACTTTCGATCACCTCCTCATTTCTGTAAAGAGGCAAAGGAGGATATCGGTTATTATTAGTAGTAGGACGCATATCATTGGAATAGGGAATCCCAAAATAAAAATCAAAACCTTGCTGATTGGGCATAAATTCCGGTAAATGCCCCAAATGCCACTTTCCGATTATCCCGGTTTGATAGCCAGCATCCTTCAGCATTTCTGCCATGGTCAATTCATCATGTGGCAACCCATTGGACGAATCAGGAAAAAGCACCCCCCGATTATGTCCTGCCATCCCAAAGCGGACAGGTAGCCTTCCCGTCATCAAAGCAGCGCGGCTCGGCGTACATACATTTGCTCCCACATAAAACTGGGTAAAGCGAATCCCCTCATGGGCCATTTGATCCAAATAAGGGGTTTGTATGGTAGGATGACCAAAGCAGCCTAAATCCCCATATCCCAAATCATCCGCAAAAATGACAATGATATTGGGTTGTGAAGAAGGGGTTTGAGCAAATACTGATAAATCCAACAATATCAGTAAAACAAGGAAGGGCAGAAAACATTTTACTTTTCTCACAATTAAAAGGATAGGTTTGTTGTTAAAGTCTAATATTACAAAAATTAGAAAGTAAAACCGCCCTCTCGCTTCACTTTATCATCTCAGTCCTTAAGCCAAATCCCAAGGGATTTTTTAACTTTGGTATTAAACAAAACACCTTTATACCGTGACATTCGAAGAATTCAAAGACAGCCTTAATCACAATCATCCACCTCAAGAACTTAACATTCAGCTTCAATCATTATGGTTTGATGGAAAGGGGAATTGGGAACATGCCCATGACCTTGTCAATGACCTAACAGATGAAGACTCAGCCTATGTCCATGCCTACCTCCATCGTAAAGAAGGAGACCAATGGAATGCTTCTTATTGGTACCGAAATGCCAACAAACCTAAACCTTCTTGCAGTTTAGAGGAAGAGTGGAAGGATTTGGTAGTGTATTTTTTATAGTGTTTTTCTAACACAACATTCCGTTTTCTTAATTAGCAAAACAAGAAGGCAAACATGACTTTTATCAGCCTTAGGACTGACAGCTGTCAAACAGTTTTCCTATCACGTTAAATAGCTTTGTCATAAACCTTTGATAGATGATGACAAGTACTACTGACCTGATTCGAAAATATGATGTGGCGGTTCCAAGGTATACCTCCTATCCGACCGTACCACTTTGGGAAAACAATGTAGGTGAGCTGATCTGGAAGAGAACTGTTCAAAAAGCTTATCGGAATTTCGGAAATTATGAAGGAATCAATCTTTATATACACCTTCCCTATTGTGAGAGTCTATGTACCTACTGTGGCTGTAATAAACGGATCACCAAAAATCACGATACGGAAAAACCTTATATCCAAGCAATCATCAAGGAGTGGGAACAATACTTAAAAGTCCTTCCCGAAAAACCAAAAATTGCAGGTATCCATTTGGGAGGAGGAACCCCCACCTTTTTCTCACCTGAAAATTTATTTGAGATGCTCAACTACATCATCCGAAGTGCGGAAGTGCTTCCTGAGGCTGAAATGAGTTTTGAAGGACATCCCAACAACACTACGTTTGAACATCTGGTAACCTTGAGGTTATTGGGGTTTAATAGGGTAAGTTATGGTATCCAGGATTTTGATGAAAATGTTCAAAAGGCCATTCACCGGGTGCAACCTTTTGAAACCGTAAAAAAAGCTACCGACAATGCCCGACTGGTAGGCTATGAAGCCATTAACTTCGATCTCATCTATGGCTTGCCTCATCAAACGGTCAATAGCATTAAGGATACCTTTGAGCAAGTGGCCAGTTTACAGCCTGAGCGAATTGCCTTTTACAGTTATGCCCATGTACCCTCTGTCTTCCCGGCTCAAAAGAGTTTTGAACAGTACCTTCCCCAAAAAGAAGGAAAAAGAGTCCTTTATGAAGCAGGTAAAATACTCCTGCAAGAAATGGGATATGAAGAAATCGGGATGGATCATTTTGCCTTAAAGGAAGACCCGCTTCTTCAAGCCAAGATAGCAGGAAAACTCCACCGTAACTTCATGGGCTATACCACTCAGGCTTCCAAAATGTTGATTGGCTTGGGAAGCAGTGCTATCAGTGATATTCATTATGCCTATGCACAAAACACCAAAGATATAGAACTGTATAAAGAGCAATTGGCGCTGGATCATTTCCCTCTGAGTAAAGGTCACCTTATGTCTAGCGAAGACATCAAAACCAGAAAAACAATTTTAGAACTCATCTGTAATGGTAGAACAAAGTTGGTAGACACTATTTGGGACATGAAAACCCTCCATCAAATGAGTGAAATGCAAAATGATGGACTATTGACACTTATCAATGGCACCATCAAAGTGACTGATTTAGGCATGGCCTTTATTCGTAATATTTGCGCAATATTTGACCATAGGATGAAAAAGCAGGAAGCCAAAAAGTTCGTTTTCAGCAAAGCCATTTAAAGCCTTTTGACATACCATTTAGACATAAAATCACCAACAAAAGGGGCAAGATATTTGATTTGTTAGCCCCCTTCATTCTTTTCAAGAAAGAACCAATTTTATTAAAAGGCACGATCTTTTTGTACTATATTTGCAGCGAAATGCTAAAATCCTTGCTCCATATATGGCTTTCCATGATCATTGTGCTGAACAGCATGATCTTTTCGGTCATTCAAATGGATTATGCCTTGAACAAGGAATACATTACTGAAAATTTCTGTATCAATAAGGATAAACCTGAAATGCACTGTGACGGCAAGTGCTTTCTTACAGAACAGCTTCAGGATGCTAAAGAGCAGCAAGAACAGCAAAACGGAGGGATCAACTTTAGCCGTGACTTTGGAATCTTTATCCTTTTGGAAAACAGTATAGCTTTTAACAGCTTTTACCCTCCTTATTTTGTAGGGAAGCCTATTTACAAAGAGCGTGACCTAAAGTTCCACCATAGCGACATTTTTCATCCCCCTCAATCTTTCGCCTAAACCTTCTTAGTGAAGAATTAATCATATTCATACTCGAAATTACTTTCCTTCAATCAAGGTAATTGAAGAGCTATTGAAATGATTTGTCCTTCTTAGCCTTTTATTGAGCCAATTAGGCTATTGATGTCACACCTATGAAGTGATCAATAGTCTGGAAATAGATAGCTCTAAAGGCTTTACATTAATTTCTATTTTACGTTTTGGCAAAAGCTAAACTATAGCGTATCTCTTATCATGCGGTACTCAAAACTCTATTACATAGGGATAGTATTGGTATGTGCTTCGCTTGGTGCTTGTGGTAATGACTCAGAAGAAATTCCCCAGCCACAAAACCCAACCTTGACGTTGCAGCATCCTGATTACTTTCCCAATGATATTCCAATGCCAGCGGATAACCCTTTGACAGAAAAAGGGGTGGAACTGGGCAGAATGCTTTTTTATGAGAAGCAACTCTCCTCTGATGGCACCCTATCCTGTGGCTCCTGTCACCAACAGTCCAAGGCCTTTACTGATGGACTTCAGTTCAGTAAAGGGGTTGATGGCACATTGGGAGACAAAAACGCCATGTCACTGGCCAACCTGCATTGGACATCAAGGTTTTTCTGGGATGGAAGGGCGGCAACATTGGAAGAACAGGCCTTAGAACCGATCTCTGATGCCAGGGAGATGAACTTGGCCATTGATGAGGCAGTCGAAAGACTCCAAGCAGATGAGGATTATCCTGAACGCTTTGAACTCGCCTTTGGTACAGATCAAATCACACCAGACTTGATTGGCAAAGCCATCGCCCAGTTTATGAGGACTTTGGTTTCCGGGGATTCCAAATTTGATCTTTGGATCAAAGGAGAAACAGAGTTGACACCGACAGAACAGTTGGGTATGGAGCTTTTCTTTACCCATCCAGATGCCTCCCTTCAGATCAGAGGAGGCAACTGTGGAGACTGTCATTTGGGTTTCCTGACTTCTGGTGATCGTAATGATTTTCTAGGTTTTCATAACAATGGACTGGACGCCGATGAAAACTTGGAAAATGGCTTGTCCTCCATAACAGGCAAAGATACCGACAAAGGAAAGTTTAAAGCACCTACCTTAAGGAATATTGCCTTGACTGCTCCATACATGCATGATGGCCGTTTCCAAACTTTGGAAGAAGTGTTGGATCATTACAATGATCATGTTCAAACCAACAGCAATTTGGACATCCTCATACTGGAGGCCAGCAATGAAGCCATTGTGCCTGGGCAACCTGTAAAACTCCACCTTTCAGAGGAAGAGAAAACAGCCATAGTGGCTTTTCTCCACACCTTAACAGATGAAAAATTTATTACGGATCAGCGTTTTTCTGATCCTTTTAACTAATCAACAAAATGAAAAACATAGCCATTCTATTGATAGCCATATTAGGTTTTACCGCCTGCAACAACAATGATAAAGATGAGCTTCCAGCTACCACGGAAGTCAACTTTTCATTTGCACACAGTCTTAATGGACAAGCTCTTGAACTTGAAAGTGAAGCTTATACATTACCATCGGGAGAAAGCTTTACACCAAGAAAATTTAAATACTACATTTCCAATATCACGTTTACCAATAGCACCAATAATTATAGTTATAAGGTTGAGGATGGGTATTTCTTAATTGACCAAGCTGGAAAAACTGCTTTTAGTGTGGAAGTCCCTACAGCAGCCTACGACCAATTGACCTTTTACGTGGGCATTGACAAATCAAGAAACCACTCCACAGATCAGGTCGGAGACCTGGATCCCAACAATGACATGGTTTGGAACTGGAACACTGGTTACAAATTCTTGGTATTGGAAGGAGAATGGGAGTACCAGTCTAGCGAACGTCAGGGATTGATTGTTCACATTGGAAACAATGACCCTGAAAGTGAGCAAAATTTCAAAGCCATCAGCTTCGATTTAGAAGATGCTGGAAAATCACTTGGGAACTCAGCTACAACCAGCCTTTCATTTGAAGCTGAGCTTAGCGAGCTATTTATCAATCCCAATACTTTGAATATCCACGAACTGGAAAGCACTAGTATCATGGGAGGCGATCTAGCCATTAAAATTGCCAATAATTACCAAGAAGGGCTTTTCAGCCTAAAATAAAATACAATCACCATCAGTGAAATCCCAGCGCTTACATAAGTTCATATTGTTCTTGGGCATAGGTATCTTGACCTCATGCCTGGACAATGTTTCACCAAATGAAGAGACAGGGCCGGAGTACTTTACACCAGCCCTCTCTTCTACTTTGGGACAAAATGACTTTCCACAACTGGAGCGCAACCCCATGAGCACAGAAGGTGTAATTCTAGGAAAAACCCTCTTCTATGATAAAGCGCTTTCTCAGAATGGCAAGGTTTCCTGTGCAAGTTGTCATGATCCATCTATGGCTTTCACCGATGGATTGGGTTTGTCCAATCAGGGAGTATCCGGAACACCTTTGCACCGTCATGCTCCTCCCCTGTTCAACCTGGCCTGGCATAAGGGTCTCTTTTGGGATGGTGGCTCGGTAAACCTTGAATCCTTGGTATTTGGTCCGCTGACTCATCCAGATGAAATGGGTGCTGACTTGAATGAAGTTTTGCATTACCTAAGAGGGAGCTCTACCTACCCAGTCCTTTTTGAGGCTGCATTTAAATCAGACAGCATCACCAGTGCTTTGGTGGGAAGGTCACTCGCTCAGTTTACAAGAAACCTGATTTCTCAAGACAGCAAATACGATCAATGGAAGCGAAATGAAATAGAACTAGACGACCCTGAAATTCAAGGCTATCAAGTCTATCAGAAAAACTGTAGCAGCTGCCATACGGAAGGGCTTTTTACAGATTTGTCCTATCATAACAATGGTCTGGATGCTTCTTACCCAAATCCTACAGAGCTGGAAGGAATCTACCTAGGGCGGTATCGAATCTCCTTTGAGGAAAAAGATAGGGGAGCCTATAAAACTCCCTCATTAAGGAATATTGCTGTGACTGCTCCTTATATGCATGATGGTCGGTTTAATACTTTAGATGAAGTCCTTGAACACTATGACCATGGGGTTCAGGTTAATGAAAGTTTAGCCCCCCAATTGACAGACGGGATTCAACTTAGTGAAAAGGAAAGAACTGATCTTTTGGCTTTTCTGAATACCCTGACAGATTACGAATTTATCCACAACAAAGCTTACCAAGAGTAAGTGATTAGATATGAAAAAAATTATATTCCTAATATCCCTGATTACTTCTATTTCCTTAGTGACGAAAGAAGCCAAGGCTTGCGACAGTTGTAATTTCTTTGAATACAGCCTGCTCCAAAATCGAAGTTATATTGGGCTTTTTTACCGGCATCGGTCTTTTGGCAACTACGATCAATATGGCTATTCTTCACCTCCCCAAACTTCCAGTACTTACCTAAGTACTGCCTTCAAAAATGGAACTGCAGCCACCTATTCCAGCAATGCCAGAACTATTTCATCACCGGATTTTGATCCGGACTTTATCGTCATGCATGAGCCCGAAGGAACAGGCCTTTATGTCAATAAAACTGACCAAGACTGGGAAACTTATGAAACCGTGGAGCTTCGGGGCAACTTTATGTTCCAAAACAAATGGAACTTTACTTTTCTCCTCCCTTACGAATCCAACAGGGTGCATTATGAGAAGATGTTGGATTTGCCCAACCCTGTTCAGGACACCACACTATCGGTTCACGGTTGGGGAGACCTCACCTTAGCCATAGACCGAATTTTCTATGTTTATAACACTAAGGCCCGCCATACTTTCCGTCCAGGCTTAGCACTGCTTGCTCCTACTGGACAATCTAGAAAAATAGCCCAAAACGGTACGCTTATGGATCCTATTATCCAACCTGGGACTGGTTCATGGAGTTATGTTGCCCGGTTTAACTACCAGCTTTTTTACAATAAAACTGGCCTGAATGCCGGATTTAGTTATAAGCAATCCACAGAAGGGGCGCAAAACTATCAATTTGGCAATAGTATTAATGGTTCCTTAGTTGGTTTTCATCAATTTTCGCTCAATGATAATTGGCTTCTGGTTCCAAATATTGGCACCTATTATGAACAATCCCAAAAGGATATCTGGGAAGGTGAAAAACAAAACCTTACAGGAGGGAAAGTCCTTTTTGGACAAGGAGGTCTGGACATCAATAGGCAAGAGTGGACTCTAAGCTTCCTTTGGCAGACTCCGCTTACCCAAGACCTAAATGGCAACCAGATTCATCACCAAAACAGATTGAGTATTGGCATCATAAAAGCCTTCAAACTATAGAAAATGAAAACAGATTTTAAAGTACTGGTTCTGCTATCAGTACTTTGGATCAAAATCATGGCAGCTCCCATAGTATTTATTGATTTCAAAATCCGGCAGGAACGGTTGGCTCGTGAGGAATGTGTAGAACGTTATGCAACTATCACGGTTTGTCGGGCAAGCTGTGTGCTGAAAAGTAAGATCTCACTTACCACTGACGCCAAAGAAAAAAAGGAATCAATAAAAACTAGCAAATACCAAGAGTGGATGTTTATGGATGATATTCCAAGGTTTTCGCTTTATAAACCAATGCGAAAATCATCAGGCTACCTGAGGGAACATAACCCAAGCCGTGGTTTTGTACAAGGTATTGATGAGCCTCCCCAAGTAAACGTATAGGATTCCTAGGGGACAAAACCCAACTTGATCACAGCCCCTCTGGCTTTACCTTTACAGAATAGGGTTGCCGTTGCAAATTTGTGATTATTTGAAACAAGTTGGAAAACATAAAAACAAGTAAGAAAAAAATGAAAAATACATATAAACTTTTATTAGCACTTTTTACACTGGTTGGTTTTGCATCATGCGATGAAAATGTAGATGACGTGATGAACATCGAGGGAAGTGCCAACCTAAGCCTTCAAATAGCCCATACTTTCGGGGATGAAGCCTTCCAATTGGATCAAGAATACACTTCTACTGATGGGGCTTCTCTCAAATTCAACGAATTGAGGTACTGGATCTCTAATGTGGAACTGACCAAGGAAAATGGAGAAACATTCAAAGTAGCTGACTCTTATTACCTGATCCAAAACATGAAAGAACAGGTCGTTCAAGATAGATTTGTTCTTCCTGATTCTGTAAGGGAAACTGTTGTACTAAAAAACATACCCACAGGAACCTATACAGGAATAAGCTTTGCAGTCGGTATCGACCCTATGTACAATGATGACCTGACTCAAACTGCAGGGGAATTAAATGCACTGCAAAACATGTCTTATTCATCATGGATGTGGTTCACCAGTTATATCTTCACCAAGTTAAAAGGAACAACTTCTCACGGTGGAGAAGAAGTCGCTTTCTCTTTTGAGACCGGTTCCAATGACTGCTACAGAAACATCAACTTGCAATTAGAAGAGCCGATTATGATTGCAGACAATATGGGGGACGAAATCACCGTTCAAAATGACATTGAAAAACTTTTTTCAGATATCAATTTTGATGGTGACCTAATGTCCGGAACCCAATACGTCATTGGTGCTACCAAGCCCGAAATGATGATGAAGTTGTCCAACAATTACCAAGCTGCTTTTACGGTAGAATAAGCGTTTATTTTAGACAAAAATAAAAGGGAAAGCCAGTAGCTTTCCCTTTTACGCTTTATTAACCTTTATATAAAATATGATGGCTATATGGCCACCTGAAACTGCATCACTGCCATTCCCTTTCGATCACTACTGATATATTCTCCTGAATTATTCAGTGTGAATATAGGCCGGCTTTGATAACCGAGAGACAACTTGGCCCTATTTCCATTGATCAGCCAGTTCATCCCTCCATCATACATGACCATGGGATCAGAAAAAAGCTCAAAATCGGAATATTGGCTGGAAATATAAGGCTGCAACGTTCCTGCCTTTCCCAATAAATCTTTTTGGAACAAATAACCCAATTGGGCATAAAAGGTATTTCCTGTACCAATCATAGGAAAAGCATTGCCAGAACCGTTGAAGCTTCCATTTTCATTGGTGCCGGTCGCAGGATTCATAGCACCTATGTTCCTGACATAGTTCTTTCCATAATCATTATGGCTAAAAGAAGCATAAGCTGTTACTGCCGTTCCTTTATTTGCATCAATTGGTTTATCATAGAAAACATCTACTGCAAGTAGCGTGAGGTTAGAACGGACAGTATCCACCCCATTATCAGCGTAATGCCACATGGCCTCTTTTTGGGTCATAAAACCCGCACCGATGTTAAACACACTTTTGGTTCCCAAATAGGAACCTACTTGATAGGGTGTGGTATTGGACTCCTTGTCCATCAGCATGTATTTGAAATAACCGTGATATTGAGCGTATCCAGGCTCTGATGAAAACAAGGCGTTCTCTCCAATTTCCGGGGCTTGAACAGCTGAATTTTGGATGGACATGGGTTTGGATACGGCTACCCTATAATCCAGCTTTCCCAACTGCCCTTTTGCATAAACACTCAACTTTCGCACAAACTGGTCATTGACATCATTGGTAGCCTGCTGATAAAGCGGTGCGTCCAAGGAAAGTATGGAGCCAATGGAAGGCGAAGAGTATCTTGACAGACCATTCCACCCCGTCAAACCTGCACCCAATGATAGCTTCTCCTGCATCACCTTATACTCCCCAATTGCATCCAAGAAAAATAATCCTTGCTTTCTTGGAGACCGATAGGATAAATTGTTTTGGCCAAACTGGGTATAAAAGAAAACCTGATCAGAAAGTTGCCCATAAAGTTGGATTCTGGTTCTCCTCAAACCAATATCAAATAAGTTTTCATCTGGGGTTCCGTAGACTTCTGATCCAGGGTTAGCCTGTGTGTACCGAAGCCAAACTTGATTCAAAAAAGTACCTTTTACATAGTGGGAGCCATCCGCATTCAAATTGAACTTCAGTTCTTTCTTTTCTTTGGAATCCTCTTTAGAAGATTGCGCATGCATTTCTCCACAAATTAAGCTTAACCCTGTAAGCAAAATGCTAAAATATTTCATTTTGAGTTTAATGTAAGAAAATTTTAAGTTGGTAATCGTATTGACATAGCCTACGTCAAAATTCCATCCCCATCCATATTTCGCCTTTTTTTTATGTGAATATAGCATTATTCCTTATAAACGGTAAGAGGAGAATCGATTGGCAACTGCCGATGTGCTTAAAGGTTCTTCAAAAGGAAGCATGTCTAAACCTATTTAACAATATCAAAATTGTCCTACCATAACTATAGCAAGAACTGTTTATACAGATTTTAAAGTAGTTATGAGATTTAAAAATTAGCCAAAATTTAAATTTAGCCTTATCTAATATTTTTTTTCTGTTTATTTAATTTTTAATTTCGTTTATCTAAACAAATATTTTAGAAAATATTAAAACATGATAAAGTTATCCATTGCCTCAAGTATGCTATTTTTAAACAGCTTTCTTATTGCTTTTGCCCAAGAAACTGGAAGCATTTCTGGAAAAATCAATGTGGAAGACAAGGCGCCTATTTACGCCGCTATTCAAGTATTGGGTACAGAGCTTGGAGCAATGACGGATGCTAATGGTTCATTTCAGATTACGAATGTTCCAACAGGTGAACAAACTCTAAAAGTGAAATGGATGGGCTACCAAACCATCCAAAGAAAAATCACTATCCTATCTGGAAAAGCCACCCACATTGATTTGGAATTGAAAGAGGATAAGCTCAATCTCAATGAAGTTGTAGTGAGTGCTACCCGATATGAACTTGACCGAAAGGAAGCCCCTGTAGTGGTCAATGTCCTCAGCCCTAAACTTTTCAACGCCACCCAATCTTTAGCACTTTCTGATGGGCTTAATTATCAGCCTGGAGTAAGGGTAGAAACCAATTGTCAGAATTGTGGTTTTACGCAGGTAAGACTTAATGGTCTGGAAGGTGCCTATTCCCAGATTTTGATCAATAGTCGCCCTGTATTTAGTGCCCTAAACAGTGTCTATGGATTGGATCAAATCCCGACCAATATCATCGAACGAGTAGAGGTGGTCAGAGGTGGTGGATCTGCTTTGTACGGTTCCAATGCCATTGCTGGCACCATCAATATCATCACTAAAGAGCCCGTAGAAAATACTTGGCAGGTCGGTTCTAACCTTGCCTTGATCGATGGACAATCTCCTGACAAAATGCTTAACTTCAATGGATCCATCACCAGTGAAGACCTTAAAACCGGGGTGACTTTTTATGGGATGTTTAGAAACCGGGACAGCTATGATGCCAATGATGATGGTTTTACAGAACTCACCACCTTAGAAAACAACACCTTTGGATTAAAATCCTTTATCAAACCTTCTGAACTGAGCAAAATCACCTTGGATTTCAGTGCGATTAAAGAATATAGAAGAGGTGGCAATGCATTGGACCTGGCTCCCCACTTCACGGATATCACCGAGGAACTGGAGCATAATACAGTTATTGGAGGCTTGACTTATGAGCTTTTCAGCCAAGACCACCGTAACAAATTCTCTACTTACATTTCTGGCCAAACGACTCAGAGAAACAGTTACTATGGAGGCTTGGGAGGTGGAAGAACTGAAGCTGACAGTATTTTGGCAGCTAACGCCTATGGCGTCACTGATGACCTTTCCTTGGTTGCCGGCTCTCAGTTTTCAAGGAGTTTCACCAATAATGATGTAGTCATTTTTGGGTCGGAATACCAATTGAGCAAAGTAAGAGATGAAATTGCAGGCTATAACCGCTTGGTCGATCAGCGCGTCCAGTCTATCGGTTTCTATGGACAATATGAATGGCGACCCAACGATAGACTTACAGCCTTGGCTGGTGGAAGGTTTGACCATACATTGGTGGACGGCTTTTATCGCATTAGTGACATAGAAAGATCTTCCGATGTGTCCACCAGTGTACTTAGCCCACGGGCCAATATCCTCTACGATATCAACCCCAAACTTCAGCTGAGAACTGGTTATGCAAGAGGGTTCAGGGCTCCACAAGCTTTTAACGAAGACCTTCATATCTCTTCTGTAGGTGGTGAACCAACCTTTGTAATCCTTTCGGACGATCTAAAAACAGAGCTATCGGATGCCTACACCCTTTCTATAAACTATTCCAGTAATTTTGGCGATACCCAATTCAGCTTTCTTGCAGAGGGATTCCACACCAAACTGAAAAGACCCTTTACCACTGTCAGCACCGGGGCCACTTTACCCAATGGTTCTATTTTGCAGGAAGTCCGAAACGGAACAGGTGCATCTGTGCAAGGAGGGAATTTTGAATTGAGCCTCTCCCCTTCTTCCAAATTGCTTTTCCAAGCAGGTGGAACACTTCAGCAGTCTGAATACCAAAATGAACAAGTCCTTTTTGAACCTGAGGAAGACAATGAAACAGAGCCTACGGTCAGCACCAAACAGTTTGTCCGTTCACCAAATGCCTATGGATACCTCGCTTCCAACTGGGCCATCAATGAGCACCTTGCACTAGACTTGACTGGAACTTATACGGGCTCCATGATCGTTCCCCATGTGATCAGTCCTACCGGATACCTGGACTTGGTGGACAGCAAAGCCTTTCTAGATGCTAATTTAAAGCTTTCCTACCATTTTGACCTGATGCAGGATTTTCACTTAGAGTTAAGTGGTGGGGTACAAAATATGTTTAACAGCTATCAAAATGATTTTGATCAAGGCCCTTTAAGGGATTCCAACTACATTTATGGCCCGGCTAGGCCAAGGACCTATTTCTTTGGAATCAAAATAGGGAACTTCCATTAAAGTTTCCCAACAAAAAAATGCAACACTCAAAGACCCTATTCATATTACTGATAATGTTTTTCTTGGGCAAGGATGTTCTTGCTCAGGAAAGCATTCAATGGCTCTCATTTGAGCAATTGGATGACTCCCTTTCCAAGCAGCCCAAGAAAGTTTTCATCGACTTCTATACGGATTGGTGTACCTATTGTAAAAAGATGGACCGTAAAGTATTCACCAAGCCTGAAGTCATCCAAAAAATTAACAGCGAATTTTATGCAGTTAGAATGGATGCTGAAAGCCGGGACACCATCCAATTTGATAGGCATGTATTTTTCAATCGACAAGCGACTGACAAGAGGGCTGGCATCCATGACCTGGCCATGTTATTAGGCCAAAGAAATGGAACATTTGCCCCTCCTACTATGATTGTGCTGGATAATGACTTTAAGGTATTGGACAGAAGATTTGAATACCTATATAGTCAAAAATTAATGGAATGGCTTAGCAATTTTGAGTGATTTTAGGATTGTTTTTTCTCTCTGCGAAGCAGGCCCATTATTGTACCGGCTCCTATTCCTACAAAAGTTTCCTGTTTGTTCATGACCAAAATGGGGCCAACGGTAAAGCCAAAATACCGTGAGAAAGGAAATTCAATTTTTGGACTGACAACGATGCTCATATGGTTTTCTCTTTCATATTCCCAAGTATAATTTTGGGCCAGAAAATTATCTTGTACTTTTTCCCAATTGGTCGGCTTTTTTAATTTCGAATAGGCCAGCCCAATTGACAGGTTCGCCCTAATGGTCCCTAAAGGATTTATCGGAACGATCCTGCCATAACCGACCTGATAGGTTTCCATCAAATCATAAGGTTTTGTGGTTCCCAGCATCAAAGCATCTATTAAGCCAATTTTATAGTCCTCGGGCCTGTTTTCTGGCGTTTTTGCATTGGCCACCCAGCCAAATTTAAAGGCATGTTTTTCTTTATAGACCCAATTAAGGGCTATCTCTCCACCCAAGTAATTGCCTCCATAAATTTCTCCTGAAGAATAGATGAAATTATTGTCAAAAAACTGAGCATAAAGGCTTTGTGCAGAAACCAGATAGAGTAATAAGAAAAGTACCCTCTTCATTTATCAAAAGTTTTAGAATAACTAAATTTATCATTATTCAGTTTAATAAAAAACTTCCTCCAAATAAATATGATCGAAGAAGTAGAAAACATTTCCTCTTGATCTTCAGACTAATACTTGGTATAAATCTGATACAGTACTTTTTCCATTTCTCTTTTCAATTCGCTGGAACTGATCACATAATTATTGTGCATAAAGCTAAAATAAAGTGTTTTTCCAGACTTGGTCAGCAAATAGCCACTCAGGCAATGTACCCCGCTCAAAGTACCCGTTTTGGCAAATACATAAGGATTTTCATCATCAGACTTATACCAAGACCGGATGGTTCCTGACTTCCCCCCGGAAGGAAAATAAGCAAATATCTTCTCCTCTGGCACCTCCGCCCTGATCTTCTCCAACAGCTTTACAATACTTCTCGGGGTAAACTTATTTTGACTGGAAAGCCCTGAGCCATCCACCCATTGGGGGCTGTCAGGCAAGTCATCCAGGTAATTCTCCGTCACATATCGAATCGCACTCTTCACCTCTAGCGAATCAAACAACTCATCTGCTACCAAAACCATCAATTGTTCCGCTAAAAAATTATCACTGATGGTCAGCATCTGTTTGTACAAAGAATCCGTGGAGATCCCTTGAAGCTTTTGATGTTCTCTATGTTTAAAAGGTTCGTAATCTATCACTGCGATCTCTTTTCCAAGTGTATCCATAAGCAGCTCTTTGGCCAATTGACTGGAGGTCACAAAAGGCTTATCGGTCTCAAAGCTTAGTGAATCGGCCTTCAGGTAATAACGGAAGTCATTCATCTTTTGATCTCTAACAATGCTGTAACTACGGGTAGGCATGTAGCGGTCCTCCTTGATATTATTCACAAAAAACAAAGGTGAAAAATGCATCCTATCTTCAGCCAAATCTTTCTTAAAGCGAATAATATTCCCATAAACCGGCATTGCTGAGCGCTCTGGACCGTAATAATAATTGTACCAGTTCCAAGACCATCCTGAAGCGTAAGCCTGCACTTCATCAAAATTGTCTGCCATATACAATTTTTTATCTGTTCCTTTTAGCAGATCCAAAACAGAGGAGTCCTCAAAGTCCGGATGAAGCAAGGCTGGATCACCAGTTCCCCAAAAGATCAAAGAATCCCCGCTTTCTATATAATCCAAACTATTTACTCGTTCTCCAAGAATTTTATAAGCAGCATAGAAAGTAAACATCTTCGTATTGGACGCAGGCGTAAAGTATTTGTCTTCATTCATGGCATAAAGCACCTTGTCCTTGGCTGGGTCAAAAAGCATAAAACCTGTAAAACCTTGGTCAAAAACTTCCGAATCTCTGACAGATTTCTTGATATGTTGGACTTTGCAGGCAGACAGTAGTATCAGCGCTGCTAATAGTATATTTTTCATCCTACTAATTAAAATAAAAAAGTCTCCTACTGAATAATCAGCAGGAGACCATATGTGAAATATTAAAATTTAATTCGCATTCCAGAAAATTCTATCTAGGAGATTGACTTCTGGGACATTGTTACCGTTTCTACTCAATTCACTATCCGGATATGCCAACCTTCTGATAAACTGTCCATTTAAATCAGGGTTTAAGTTTACTGGTAGATCCATTCCTTCATAAGCATAATCAAACCTTCTAGCATCATTCCATGTTTCAGGGTGCAGGAACAAAGCTACCCATTTCTCCTTGAAAATATCTGACAAAGAGAATGCAGCTTCTCCCATGCTTACACTTGGATCCGCGAGGTAAGCATTCATATCTGCCTCTGGCACACTGAGCATTGTCATGTGAGCCCTAATGCCATCTAAATAAGCTTGGTAGGACCGCGCCTTATCTGTATCAAATGCTGCCTCCGCTTCAATAAACTTCTGCTCAGCATATGTTCCAATCAATACAGGAGAAGTAATGGTGGTATAGTACTGCCCCTCCACCAAAGTGGACCTTGCACCTTGTTCAGGAGCATCGCCTCTACCAGCACCATTAACAGTACCGACAAACTCCCCTTCATCAGTCGTTCCTACCATTAGAGGTAACCTAGGGTCAAATATCGGATAAGAAGTTCCGTCCAAAGCCTGAATAAACTGTTCGGAAATCCATCCTCCCAATAAAAGGTTGGCATTATTTCTTGCCACACTGGCCCAAGGGTTAAAGTCTTGTTCGAAGAAGTTTACTTTGGCATCATCGTCATTAGAAGCAAAACCATTATCCACTGCTGACAAAACTTCGGCTGCGTTATAACCTGCATCCCCTTTCAGGTGAATCATGTACCTGGCTTTTAGCATATTTCCAAAAGCAATCCATTTGTCTACATCTCCTTCAAAAATAAAATCATCGGCACCAATGGATATGGTAGTTTCCCCTTCTAAATTTTGAATCCCTTCATCTAGGTAGCTCAAGATTTGATCATAAAGGGCAGCGTCATCATCATAAGCAGGTGTAACCGTTTCGAAGTTAAAACTTTCAGAAAAAGGCATATCACCAAAAATGTCCACTCCCATTCCTAAATTGAGTGCCATCAAAATTTGACTGGCTCCTAGGTAATGCCCCGCTCCTGACTCTTCAGCTTTATCGATCATCACATATAAATCCGTCATGGCATTGTACAAGTTAAACCAAGTGGAACTATAACTTACAGGCTCCATGGTATCTGAAGAACTTGCAGGGTTAGGTGAAGCCAAATACTGGACATAGTTCGAAGTTATACTCCCCACTCTGTAAGTGTTCAATGCTGACTGATATGTCACATGGGTCATCAACCCGGAGATAGGGGCATCTTGTGGATTGTTCGGGTTTTCATTGACATCCAAATAGGATTCACAAGAACTGGCTAATAGTATTACCAGCGCCCCAAGTATATTACTGATTTTATATTTCAATTTCATAATTCCTTTCATTTCTTAGAGTCCCAAATTCAATGTAAAGTAAAAGCTCTCCACTCCTGGGTAGCCCAAACCGGTAAAGCCTACTGCGTTTCCTCCGGCTCCGGCCGAGAATGATTCAGGGTCAAAACCATCCCAAGGGGTATAAAGAATGATGTTGTTGGCTGCAACGGATGCTCTAATTGATCTAAATGGTGTATTTTCCAACACACTAGATTTAACATTATACCCCAATGTTATATTCCTCAATTTGATAAAGCTTGCATCCTGTACAAAGTTTTCACTGATCGTACGGTAAGTATTTCTCCAATAACCGGCTCCATAATCCCTACCATCAGGGCCTTCTCCTTGACCTAACCAAACTTCTTGGGTATTGGGAGAACCATCTGATAGGACTCCATCAAAAACAATTACATCATTCCTTGCTTCCGTATAATCGTTTTTACCAAAGGCAGAAAGGAAATTGTCAAACTGATTGTATTGATCAATGTCTGCCCTGAAGTCAATCAAAAAGCTTAAATCAAAATTCTTGAAAGTAAAATCATTTTTCAAGCCTCCAATCCACTTAGGAACTGCATTTCCAAGTATCAGCTGACCAGCATTCCTAGCAGGAAAACCTGAACTTGCAATGATCATTGGTAGATCTGATTGCGCATATTTGCTTTCCGGGTCAGCCCCATATCTCTGATAACTTGTCCCATAGATATTACCATAAGCTTCACCTTCAATTAACTTCATGGTCACCGTGCTTCCACCATATCCAAACTGACTTCCCACTACAATTTCATCTATGCCTTCTCTAATCCCTTTCACTTCATTGTTATTCATGGAAAAGTTGGCCGTGGCCCTCCATGTAAAATCGGACTTTTCGATAATCTGGCCACCTAAAATAACCTCTATACCACTATTTTGAATCTCTCCAGCGTTGGTAATGTAGGAACTAAATCCTGTAGCATCAGAAATTGGAACCGGTATGATTTGGTCTTTTGCATTAGACTTATAATAAGTGAAATCCAAGTCAACTTTCCCATCAAAAAAGGCCATCTGTGTACCAAATTCAATGGAAGTGGTCAACTCTGGCTTCAATGCGGGATCTCCAAAATCACTGTTTCTACTGAAACCTACTTGGCCATTAAGTGGGAATACACTAGGAGATACAAAAGTAGCCCCTAGTATGTGTGGGTTGGTATCTTTACCCACTTGCGCCCAAGATGCCCTCAACTTTCCAAATGTAATCCATTCTGGTAGCGCCATGGTTTCGCTGAACACATAACTCAAATTGAAAGATGGATAGAAAAAGGAATTGTTGTCCTTAGGTAATGTGGATGAAATATCATTTCTACCAGTGACATTCAAGAATAAGAAGTTTTTATAATCGACTGTAAGGTCTCCATAAAAACCAACCAATCTCCTGATACTTTTACCTTGACTGGCAAAAATCTGGGTTGTGTTATTTAAATTGTAAAACTCAGGAATCACAAAGTCAGAGCCTGTAGCTGTTACACGATCATACTTCCTTTCGAAAATATCATTTCCCAAACGTAAAGTAGTATTCCAGTCTGCATCAAATTGTTTCTTCAAAGTAACATAAAAGTTGGATGTCAAATCTCGGCTATTGATTCGAGTTTCCTCTATATAACCCGTTGAGCTTAGAGCCACTTCCCCATCTATGCCTTTTGGCCCAGGTGTTATTTCAGTTCTGGCATCACTATAAAAGTCCGTTCCTAAACGATAAGAAAAAGTTAACCATTCCACTGGACTATAATTAAGATTGATGTTTCCGATCACCCGATTTACATTATCTTCATAGGTTGAAAACCTTGCGTCGTAAATAGGATTGGTATTTCCATAGGTTTTCATAGTCCCATCTTCATTGATATAATCCCTGACATCTTGAGTTTCTGCCCAATACATCATTCTTTCCATGAAGCGGTCATGGGGAACTCTGTTACCCCCAGAATTGGTATAATTAATGGATCCACCAAAATTAAATTTTTCACTGGCAGTCACCGTACCCGAGAGCTTGGCGGTTGTTCTCTCCCATGAACTAAACGGCATGATTCCATCCTGATCCAATCGACCAAATGAGCCATAGAACGTAGCTTTTTCACTGCCTCCAGAAATACTGACACTGTTGTCTATCTTTACGCCAGTATCAAATGCTCTATTCCAGTTATCTTGGTATTTATGCCCTTCTACAGTTTGCGCTACTTCAGAAATTGGAGCACCCCAAGAAGGCCAGAAACTGGAAGGGTCGTATTCACCACTAAAACCTTGACCATACTGGTCTTGAAGTTTAGGGAGTCTATTTAAGGTCTCAAAGCCAATAGAGCTGTTTATGTCCACCCTAACCTCTCCGGCTTTTCCACGTTTGGTTCGGATAATCACTGCTCCGTTTGCTGCCCTCACCCCATATAAGGCTGTTGCGGCTGCCCCTTTCAAAACTGAAATCGATTCAATGTCATTTGGGTTGATATCTGCGGCCCTGTTGGTCATTCCCCGGGGAGTGTTGACAGATTCAGTGGTAGAGTTGTCTATAGGCACACCGTCCACCACAAACAAGGGTTGGTTGTTAGCACTTGGATCCAGTGAATTGACTCCCCTGATCACAATCCTTGCACTTTGTCCTGGAGCACCGCCAGCATTGGTGATTTGAACCCCTGCTACTTGCCCCTGCAAAGCACTTACCACATTAGTTTGCTTCGTTTTGGTAATTTCACCTGCATCCACTACCTGGGCAGCATAACCAAGGCTTTTTGCACTTTGGTCAATATCAAAAGCTGTCACTACTACCTCGCCCAACTCAGACACATCTTCCGCTAATGACAAATCAATAGTGGTTCTTCCATTTATCGGAACGCTTTGCGTCACAAAACCCAAATAGGAAAATACCAATGTCCCTTCCCCATCAGGTACATCTATAGAATACATTCCATCCAAGTTGGTTACGGAACCCGTACTAGTTCCTTGTAATAAAACACTTACTCCCGGAAGCGGAGAATCATTATCTTCCGTGGTCACTTTCCCTGATATCGTTACTTCTTGAGCGTGAACTGCTGCCACCAAGAAGAAAACGAAAACAAACAAAGTCATTTTCGTAAAGATTTTTTTCATTGGTAATTGATTTGTGGGTTATTAAAATATTTTTAACATAAAATTTGCCTTAATAAAATAAGGCAAAACCTTATACTGAATTCAAGAACACATTCAGTAGTTTCAAAACATAATACTTCAATTTTGTAAATTATTTGTTAAGAAGCAAACCGCTAAAATAAATTTTATTTAATCTAAGTTGTTTGTTATTAAGGGCTTATCAGCAATCCGAAATCTTGCCAGTGTTGGCAAATAGAAGCAGCAGGAGAGCTGAAAGAACTATTTGTTTTCACTCCAATAATGCTCGGTAGAGCCACAACTCTTAAAGTGAATACCTTGTTCAATTCTTTGATTTTTGATGAATGCAATCCAAGCAGGTTTATCATGAAAGAGAAAGGAAGTTTGGATGATAGATTCAATGCGGATAACCCTAACCTATTTTTCAAATATTATTCGACAACACATGACATAGCAAACTCACCAATAGACCCACTGCCTTAAAAAGTATTATGAAAATCCACCAAACAGAAAAACAATATGTTTTTATCATACTGGATGACATAAAAAAAGTCTCCCACCAATGGTAGGAGACTAAATATTTAGATTTTTAGTTTAATTAATTAGCGTCCCACCAGACTTTCCCATAGAGGCTTTCAGCACCACCAAACTGGCGCTGGACAGCTTCATTGTAATTATCAGTATTATTGAACTGCTCTGCCTCAATATAAATTTGTCGGTTAGGTACATCAGCACCTCCGGGAGAAACCATATTATCAGGATAACCAGTTCTTCTGTATTCTGCCCATCCTTCATATCCATGCATAAACAAGTGAATCCATCTTTGCGTCGCAATCTGTTCGATGGCTCTAGCTGGATCATAAGCAATATCTGCTTGCATCATAAATGCATCCAAACCGCTCACGTCAGCATTCCATTGCATCATGGAGTTTTCAATGGCCATATTGTAGTAATTTTCTGCCTCAATATCTCCTCCTGAAACCCATCCCAACTTGGCTGCTTCTGCCATAGCAAATAATGTCTGGGCATAAGTCACCAGGTAAACTGGAGCATCCTGTTGGTGAATGGCACTTCCCAAAAGGGCATACTTTTCAGTATCGAAATCCTCAATATCTCCGAAAAGTAAACCTGTGTAATCACCATCTGTTCTGTTAGGATCTCCATACACGAAAAGCCTTGGATCTCCATATGGCTTCATTTTTTCCACCAAAGTCTCACTCAAAGCCCACCATTCTCTACCTTGCAAGTCAATTTGGCTAAACCAATAATTCTGGTTGTTGGCATCTGCCAAATGTTTGAAAACCAAATTATCATCATTGGATTCCATTACACCAGCCTGCATCGCTGCAGTGAACTCCTGCTGAGCAAGACTTGGATTTACTTCTGACAACCTAAGCGCCATCAACATTCTAATGGTATTGGCTAATTTGGACCACTTAGACATATCACCATCATAAATGATGTCATTGCTAATGCTACCAGCTACAATTTGATTATCGGCTGCTGTCAAAACACTTAACAAATCGCTATAAATCGATTCTTGTGTATCATATGCTGGTGTAAAGTCATCAGCACCTTGAAGTGCCTCGGTATAAGGTATATCTCCCCATCTATCCGTGATATGCCAAGTAAAGTAAGACTTAAGAATACTTGCTACCGCCAATTGATTGGGTATTGGGCCTTCATTACCACTTAAATCATCTGCATTCAGTACAGTTTCCAAGTTCATCAATGGTCCTTGGTACAAACCATAAAAACTGGTACTGGACTGAGGGTAAAGGGATGCATTTACATATTGTGTTTCAGAAAGATACTGAGACATAAACTGAGCCGAAGGAGATGAACTTAATCCTGGCAAATACAACATGGCATTTGCGATTAGTTGCGTACCTGAAGCTTGGCTAGGGGCGTTTGGATTGACATTGATATCATCATCAAACTGATCACAACCAGAAAATAAGGCTACTAATAGTATAAATATATTTAACTTCTTCATGGTTTCTTCTCTTTAAAAGGTAACATTTAGATTAAACCCAACAGAACGTACAGAAGGCAACTGACCTGATTCATACCAACCAATCGACTGGCTTCCAGTGGAAATTTCAGCAGGGTTGATGCCCTTAGGTGCGTTTTGGAAAATCATTGCTAAGTTTCTGCCTACAAGTGCTACCCTTACATTTTCTACTGGTAAGTTCCCCAACTTATTTTTGGTGAAGTTGTAACCTAATCGTACTTCTTTCAATCTTACATATGAAGCATCATACAACCAGTCTTCATAAATTCTTCTCGCTACCACTCCATAGTATGATCTAGGATTAACATAAGCTACCACATCTTCGCCAGTCTCTGCAGAAATACCTTCCACTCTTACTCCTCCACCATCTGCCACATCATCACGAACATTGAATCCTTTATCATTGATTTCGGCACTTATTGGGTCAAGTCCAGTTCTAACGGCCAACATTTTAGACCTACTGAAGAACTGACCGCCGATCTGGAAGTCAACCATTGCCGCTAAATCAAAGTTTCCATAAGAGAACACGTTTTGCAAACCGCCATTGAAATCAGGCAATACTGTGCCAAAATCATGTGTAGCATCTGTATAAAGAGGAAGATTGTTGCCATCTAACAAAATCTTACCAGTTGCTTCATCTCTTTGATATGCCTGACCTACCAAACTTCCAAAAGGTTTACCCACATAGGAATTCAAATAGCTAGAAGTAGAAGAATAGGTCGTGCTACCATACTGATAGACATCTATACCCGGGTAAAGTTCAACCACTTCATTTCTGTTTCTACTGATATTAAAGGCAATATCCCAATTGAGTTTGCTTTGCTGTAGAGGAGTGGCAGTAATCGCCAATTCAAAGCCTTTGTTCTCTATTTGACCTGCATTGATAGTAGCAGATCCATAGCCACTTGCTCCAGACACATCCAAGCTAAGGATTTGGTTTTTGTTGATCTGTTGGTAATAGGTAAACGCCAATCCCAATTTTCCTTCGAAGAATTTCAAGTCCAAACCTGCTTCATATGAGTGTGCGAAAGAAGGTTCTACATTTGGATTGTTCAAATTATCAGGCACAGCAAGTGTATTCACAGTAGATGAACCAGAATAAATTGAACCTACATTGTAAAAAGAAGTGGTGCCATATGGAGCCAAGTCAGAGCCTGCCTGCGCATAGCTCAATCTCAATTTACCCAAAGTCAAAGGAGTCCAATCCATTAGCTCACTAAAGACAAAACTACCAGACAAAGAAGGATACCAATAGGAGTTGTTTCCTTTTGGTAAAGTCGATGTGTTATCATTCCTGATTGAAGCATCAAGGAAATAAATGTTATCATATCCTAATGAAACCATTCCATAGACACTCTTGATTTGCTTTCTCAACTTATAAGAGTTTGTCGCTGGTCTATCAATGGAAGCATCAATATTGTAAAAACCTGGAGAAGACAAACCTCCAACGGTAGCCATAGATAGATAAGAATAATCTCTATCATAGAAATTGGTACCAAAGTTGGCATCAAGAGAGAATTTGTCCCATGTCTTGGTATATTGAGCTAAAAACTCATAGTTCATCTCTTTGTTCTGGTATTTACCTACGGAATAACCGGGGTTTCCACGGCCACCAAAAGCAGCTCTGGAATCAATATTCTGTGTATACATATCGGACCTAACAAAGCCACTTAACTTCAGTTCTGGAAGGACCTGATAAGTCAACCCTACATCACCGAAAAGTCTATCCCTACTATCATTAGAGAAGTTTTCATATGCTAAGAAATAAGGGTTTGCCCAGTATAATGGAGAGAAGTTGGTTACTTCACCGGTAGAAGTACTTGGTCTTCTTAAGTTCCAGTGAAAAAAGCTACCATCGTCATACTTGTAATCCTTGAGTCTTTCCATATCCAAACTTCTTTGGAACCATTGCCCCATATACCTAGACCCATCCTCAGAACCTTGTCCAGGTCTTCTACCTCTGTTTGCTGCATAATTAATATTGGTAGACACCCTCAACTTCTCTGTTAAATCTGTCCCTACACTCACCCCAACATTATTTCTTTTGAGCATTGTATTGGGTTCCACTCCTTGGACTCTGGTATCGTTCAAGCTTATTCTATAATTTGAATTTTTACCTCCACCAGTAATGGTTACACCATTGTTTACATTAGTGCCAGTCTCATAATAATCTTTGATATTGTCAGGATGAGGAACAAATGGTGCCAATTGGCCATATTCCGGATCCTGAGGATAAAAGCTTTCAACGTGTCTAACCATGGTGCCGTCCATAAGTGGCCCCCAACTCTCATCAACCGACATATCAACATACCTATCACCATTTGGTAAGGTTCTCCAAGTCTGGCTTGAACCCCCACCATATAAATTCTGATATGGCATCAAGTTATAGACACTTTCTACAAAGACTGCAGAACTCAACTCTACTTTGACCTTGGAGTCCTCTTGGCCTTTTTTGGTGGTGATCATCACTACACCATACTGACCTCTAATTCCATATAATGCTGAAGCAGCTGGTCCTTTAAGTACATTGATAGAAGCTATATCCTCTGGGTTTACATCTTGACCCAAGTTACCATAATCTACCCCCGAACTACCGGAAAAATTAGAGTTTGAAATAGGAGTTCCGTCTACCACAATAAGTGGTTGGCTACCACCAGAAATGGAGTTAACTCCCCTGATTTTTATTTTCTGGGTTCCTCCCATACTAGCTCCTGAAGCACCTTCTACCTGAACCCCTGCGATCTTACCTGATAAGGATCCCAGTACATTTTGTTCTTTGGTAAAAGTAAGGTTTTCACCATCTACTTCTTGGGTGGCGTAGCCAATAGATCTTTCATCACGGGTGATCCCCAAGGCCGTAACCACCACTTCACCTAGCTGAGAAACATCTTCAGCCATCACCACATCTATTTTGGTCCTGTTGTTAATAGAAATCGTTTGGGACACGAAGCCAAGGTAAGAAAATACCAAAGTACCTCCCCCTCCAGAAACATCAATGGAATACATCCCATCTAAGTCTGTCACAGAACCACGAGCGGTTCCTTGCAAAAGAACGCTCACTCCAGGAAGGGGTGAGCCATCTTTTTGTGTAGTCACCTTACCTGTAACCGTCACTTCTTGAGCCCTAACCTGAAGGACAAGAAAGAAAACGAAAACAAGCAGGGACATTTTCGTAAAGATTTTTTTCATTGAAACTTGATTTGTGTGTTGTTAAAATAAATTCAAAATAATATTTCTTAAAAAACAAGAAACAAAAAATTATAAACCGAATACATATTGTTACTAAATATATTCAAAATATAATATTTCAATTATGTAAATATTTCGTTAAGAAACAAACCGCTAAAATAAATTTTATTTAATCTTTCTTATTAGGTTTTGTGGAATTATTGAAAAATAAAAAAAGCCCCGAAACCTTTCCGAAGCTTTTAATCATTTCATTTATATAATTAGTTACTATATCTTTACTATTAATCTTTTCATACCTATTCTTTTAACTTCAAATTATTATCCAAACTTGCTATTTCTTCTTGAACATCCTCCGTTTCAACCTCTTTTTCAATAGGTTGCAATGCCTCTACGTCCCCATGGGGAACCTCCGAAATGTGGGGTGCGATCACTAAAGAGACTATAGAAGTCAACTTGATCAAAATGTTCATGGAAGGACCTGAGGTATCTTTAAAAGGATCCCCAACTGTATCCCCCGTCACAGAGGCTTTGTGCGGATCAGAACCTTTGTATTCCATCTTTCCATTGATCTCCACCCCTTTTTCAAAGGACTTTTTGGCATTGTCCCATGCGCCACCTGCATTGTTTTGGAAAATCCCCATCAACACTCCGGATACGGTTACCCCTGCCAATACTCCCCCCAAAACTTCTGGACCAAAGCTAAAACCCACTATAATCGGAACCACCAATGCAATGGCTCCAGGGGCAATCATTTCACGAATAGATGCTTTGGTAGAAATCTGTACACACCTGTCATATTCCGGCTTGGCTTTGTACTCCATAATACCGGGGATTTCCTTAAACTGTCGTCTCACTTCATTGACCATATCCATGGCTGCCCTTCCCACGGCCGCAATGGCCAATGAAGAAAAAATAAAGGGGATCATCGCTCCCACAAACAGTCCTGACAGTACATCAGCCTTATAAATATCAATGGAGTTGATTCCTGCCAAGCCCACATAGGCCGCAAAGAGTGCCAAAGCCGTCAAAGCAGCTGAAGCAATGGCAAAGCCTTTTCCAGTAGCGGCTGTTGTATTTCCTACTGCGTCCAAAATATCGGTACGTTCTCTTACTTTTTTGTCACATCCTGACATCTCTGCAATTCCGCCAGCATTATCCGCAATGGGGCCAAAAGCGTCAATGGCCAATTGCATGGCTGTAGTTGCCATCATGCCTGCGGCAGCGATCGCCACTCCATAAAGTCCAGCACTGAGGTAAGAAGTAAAAATCCCTGCTGCCAAAACCAAAATCGGCAATACTGTGGACTCCATCCCCATGGAAAGCCCTCCTATTATATTGGTTGCATGCCCTGTGCTAGACTGCTTGATAATGCTATTGACTGGGCGCTTGCCCATGGCAGTATAATATTCGGTAATCATACTCATCAGTGCTCCTACGATCAACCCGATAAAAACAGCTCCAAAAACTCCCATCTTGGTAAAGGATGGAGAACCTTCTCGCAACATGACCAACTCTCCTTCCGGCAACATAAAATCAATCAAGAAATAGGATGCAGCTACTGTCAGTAAAATAGAAATCCAGTTTCCTTTGTTTAAGGCCGTCTGTACATTATCTGTCTCTTTGGAGATTTTTACGAAGAGTGTACCCAATATGGAAAAGGCCAATCCCATCCCTGCTATGACCAAAGGCAAAAGTATAGGGGCGATTCCTCCCATCTGGTCATCAGAAACAATTTCCCTACCCAAAACCATGGAAGCCAAAATAGTGGCCACATACGAACCGAATAAATCTGCCCCCATGCCTGCTACGTCCCCTACATTGTCACCCACATTGTCTGCAATCGTTGCCGGGTTTCTCACATCGTCTTCTGGAATTCCTGCCTCTACCTTTCCTACCAGATCCGCTCCTACATCGGCAGCTTTAGTGTAAATACCTCCCCCTACTCTAGCAAACAAAGCAATGGATTCTGCTCCTAACGAGAAACCTGCCAATACTTCCAAGGCGCGCTCCATGGCCAAGCCATTCACATCACCGCCTGTAGAAACTACATAAACGTTATAGAACACAATAAATAATGAACCCATGCCAAGCACAGCCAAACCCGAAACACCTAGTCCCATAACTGTACCACCAGTAAAAGAAACTTTCAATGCTTTTGCCAATCCTGTTTTGGCAGCCTCAGTGGTCCTTACATTAGCTTTGGTGGCGATGTTCATGCCGATATAGCCCGCAAAAGCCGATAAAAAAGCGCCTAGAACAAAGGATACTGCAATCACTGGAGTAGAATTCTCCACTAAAGTTCCAGACCAAGCCAAAATGATCCCTGCTATGACCACAAAGTAAAACATAACTTTCCATTCGGCTTTTAAAAATGCCATCGCCCCTCTGGCAATATGCCCTGCCAACTCCACCATATTTTGATCTCCGGTCGCCTGCTTGTTTACCCAAGAAGACTTAATGGTCATAACGATAAGCCCCAAAATCCCCAAAGCAGGGACAATGTAAATTACTTGTTCCATACGTGTTTTAGTGGTTTTTTTAAATGAAATATATCTCAACAAATATATTATTATTAACCTATGAAACAACTTACTTAATCAGGTATAAAACCGATCATTAAACCATATAAATAGAAATATTTCAGGAGTATATACCAAATTTTATTTATCCCAAAACCGGTCATAATTTCTATTGTAAAAAATGAAATTAAATTGTCTCTTTATTGAAAATCAGGTGTTACTAACTTTTTTTAAATTCTTTGGTATGGTCCATGCTTTAAAACCTACACACTTTGGAATATATTTACTTTTAATGACCAATTATCGAAAAAACTAATGAAAGCCATCGTCATCACCCAACCAGGAAATCCTGAAGTGCTACAATTAAGGGAAAAAGAAATTCCCAAACCTAAAGCCATGGAAGTATTGATAAAAGTGAAAGCCGCAGGTGTCAACAGGCCAGATATAGCTCAACGAAAGGGCTACTACCCTGCTCCTGCCGATGCTCCCGCAGACATTCCTGGCCTGGAAGTCTCCGGTACCATCGAAGCTTTGGGTGCTGATGTAAAAAACTGGGAGTTGGGAGATGAAGTCTGTGCTTTGGTCTCGGGAGGAGGATATGCCGAGTTTGTCACAGCACCATCGCTTCAGTGCCTTCCTGTGCCTGATGGGGTTTCGCTTATTGAAGCGGCCTCGCTTCCAGAAACATTTTTTACTGTGTGGAACAACATCTTTGATATAGGAAGATTCCAAGAAGGTGATACGGTATTGATCCATGGGGGAAGCAGTGGCATTGGAGTGACCGCTATTCAAATGGTTCACGCCTTGGGAGGAAAGGTAATCGTTACTGCCGGTTCAGCAGACAAGTGTCAATACTGCATGAAATTAGGAGCTGACTTGGCCATCAATTATAAAGAAAAAGATTTTGAAGAAGAGGTCAAAGCCTATACCAAAGAGTTGGGAGTCGATATCATTTTGGACATGGTTGGTGGAGCTTACACCGCTAAAAACATCAATATCCTTAAACCATTCGGCCGGTTGGTCATGATCAATGCCATGCAAGGAAAAATAGGAGAAGTGGACCTCTTCAGGATCATGCAAAAAAGGCTTACGCTTACAGGATCAACTTTAAGACCCCAATCGATTAAATATAAAGGGGAAATCGCTAAAAACTTACAGATCCACATTTGGCCTTTCTTTAATGATAAAATCAAGCCTGTCGTTTATAAGACCTTCCCTCTTTTCAGAGCAGCGGATGCCCACACCTTGATGGAAAGTTCCGAACATATAGGAAAAATATTGCTTCAAACCAGTGAAGAAGTTTAATTTAATTCAACAAAATTAAACAATAGTCAGTATTAAGTTATTCATCTCATTTTCAATAGGAACAATAATTGTAAATTAGAATAACCAAAATTCAACCCGATGAAAAAGTCCTTCCAAGCATGTCTTGCATTTTTTATTTCAGCCACTTTCCTTTCCTGTCAGAACGGCAAAAGTGAACAAGAGAAAAAAGTCTATTCAACTGCAACGGTCATCACCGCAGTAAATATCATTGATATCCATAATGGCAGTATTTCCAAAAGAGATGTGGTCATCGATTCGGGAAGGATAAAAGAGATTCTGCCCAACTTACCAGAAAAAGATTGGGAAGATGGAGAGCTGATCAATGGCGAAGGCAAATACCTTCTTCCTGGGCTGGCAGAAATGCATGCACACATTCCTTCGGTCATGTGGAATGATCCCCAGATGGAAGAAACCTTGTTCCTCTACCTCTCCAATGGTGTCACTACAATCCGGGGAATGTTGGGACATCCTCTCCACTTGGAATTAAGAGAAAAAGCTAACAATAATGAGATTTTAAGTCCCAGAATTTACACTTCCAGCCCGTCCCTCAATGGAAATACAGTTACATCCGTGGAGCAGGCGATTGAGCTCGTGAGTGCTTATCAGAAAGATGGCTATGACTTTTTAAAGTTACATCCCGGGATCCGATTACATGTTTTTGATCAAATTGTAAAAACAGCCAAGGAAGTAGGAATTCCCTTTGCTGGTCATGTTTCTACCTTGGTCGGGATCCGGCATGCTTTGGAGAGTGGATATGCTAGTGTGGATCATATCGATGGCTTTCTGGAGGGATTGGTTCCGGAATCTGCCCATGTTAATCCAACTGAAAATGGCTTCTTCGGTTATAACTTCACAGAAAAAGCAGACCCTGACATGATCACAGAACTTGCACAAATGGCCAAGGAAAACAAGGTCTGGGTAGTCCCCACACAAAGTCTCTTTACCCGTTGGTTTTCACCAAGCTCAGCAGAATTACTCGCTAAGGAGCCTGAAATGCAATACATGGCCCCTGAGGTGATAGAAAACTGGGTAAATAGTAAAAGGAACTTGACAGAAGGTGCAGATTACAATGCTGATCAGTGGGAAGACTTTTTGGACATTAGAAAACAACTGATCATGGCACTTCATAAGGAAGGTTACGGGCTGCTTTTGGGGTCGGATGCCCCACAGGTATTCAATGTACCTGGATTTTCCATCCAACATGAACTTCAGGCCATGGTTGATGCTGGGCTATCTCCATTGGAAGCTTTACAACTGGGCACGCTTAATCCTGCCAAGTACTTTCATGAAGAAGGAAATTTTGGTGAAATCAAAGAAGGGGCCAGTGCCGACCTTATCCTTCTTGACCAGAATCCTTTAGAAGATATTAAGAACATGCAAAACCCAGCCGGTGTCTTGGTAAGAGGAAAATGGCTCAGTAGGGACACCATTGACCAAAAGTTAAAAGCTTTGGCAAACAAATTTGAAGAACCCAAAATCTAACCTTTAAATATTGACTAACAACTAATTAACATTTTTAATAGGAATAATGAAACTTTTTATTTGAATTACATGTATATACATTAAATTCAAATACATTAAAAATCCGAGGAGGATATCATGAAAAATACAGCAGTCAAAAAAATTAGACAATTGGGATTTCAATGGCAAACACAAGACCCTTTTCTGTTCTGTGCTTATCATTTGGATGATTACCCTGCCGGCAATGAACACCTTGGTCCAAAAGCTTCTTTGGAAGGCAGAAATATTGGACAGGACTTCACGATCAAAGATGGATGGAGAATGTACCATGGCTCTAAAGTACCAGGATTCCCGGCACATCCACATAAGGGATTTGAAACTGTAACTTTGGTGGAAAGAGGCTTGGCTGATCATTCCGACTCATTGGGAGCTGCTGGTCGGTTTGGAGAAGGTGATGTACAATGGATGACCGCCGGAAAAGGTGTCATGCACAGTGAAATGTTTCCCTTGCTCAACCAGGAAGAAAAAAATCCATTATTGCTATTTCAACTCTGGCTGAACCTGCCAAAAGCCAATAAAAATGTGCCTCCACATTTCAAAATGCTATGGGCAGATACCATTCCTTACCATACGGAGGTGGATGAAAACGGTAATAAAACTGTCTTGAAAGTTATTGCTGGTCAGATTGGTGATACCAAAGCACCTGCTCCCAATCCAGATTCATGGGCGGCTGATCCTGATAATCAGGTAGCTATTTGGACCATCAAGATGGAGCCTCATGCTAAATGGACTTTAAAAGCCACTGATGAGGGCATCAATAGAACTTTATTCTTCTATAAAGGTGCTCAGCTTGGTACAGAGGGCTTTGAAATTCCCGAAGGTCATTCTTTGGATTTATTCTCAGAGAAAGAGATTACTTTCGAAAATGGCGATCAACCAGCTGAACTGTTGTTCTTACAGGGTAAGCCGATCAACGAACCAGTGGTGCAGCATGGCCCTTTTGTGATGAACAGTACCCAAGAAATTCACCAGGCAATGTCTGATTTTCAAAAGACCCAATTTGGAGGTTGGCCATGGCCCAACTATGAGCCTACCCATCCTAAGGAAAGGGGTCGTTTTGCCGTCCACGCCGATGGCAGAGAAGAAGTAAAAGGTTAAAAATTTAAAGTCTCTGATGAATTTCAGGGACTTTTTATGTCCAAGATTTCCACTTATGGCCATCCAAGGCTTTCTTGAAATTGTCAATAGCCATCCTTTTGAAGTCACTCTTTTTAAAATCTAAATCGGGCAATACAATCACCTTTTCAAAACCAGCATCCTTTGCTTCCTCAGCATCTCCAGAAGTAATTAAGAAGCACTTTTTCCCCATTTCTTTTGCCAGTTGCAGCAATTCAAAACTCCCCTTACCTCCAGCCGACTGTTGGTCAAACTTCCCCTCTCCCGTGATAATAATATCCGCCTCTCTGACTTTTTGTTCCATTTTTACCTGATCAAAAAAGAATTTCGCTCCCTCCTTGATTTCCACAGGAAAAAAAGCGCTCAAGCCCAAGGCAATTCCACCAGCTGCACCAAAACCTTCTCGGTCTTTTAGCCCTCCTCCTGATTTTTTATTTAACAGTTGGAAAACCCTTTTTGCACCTACCTCAAAGGGGAATAGCTCTTCAGTTGCCAAACCCTTTTGAGGTCCAAAAACAGGAATGGCCCCCTTCTCACCCAAAAAGGTATTGTTGACATCACATAAGCAGGTAAACTGAATTTGGTATTTTTTTAAAGGACTTTGGATATGGGCTATTTTTCCTAAAAAACCGGTGCTGAACAATGGGATTTCTCTTCCATTTTGATCCAAAAATATAAAGCCCAAGGCCCTTAGAATGCCTGTTCCCATATCAACGGTGGCACTACCACCCAGACCTAGTACAATATGCTTTGCTCCTTGACTTATCGCTTCCAGAATCAATTCTCCAGTTCCATAAGAGCTGCTAAGCTTGGCATCGATTTCGGTAAGTTCCAATCCTTGAAGACCACTGACTTCCGAAATGTCAATCCTAGCTGTTGCATTTCCATTATCCAAATACAACTTTCCTGGCTTTGGTTTTCCAATAGCGTTCAAGGCACTTACTTCTACCACTTTCATCCCCTTTGCTGAGGCCAATAATGCACAAGTCCCATCACCACCATCGGCAATAGGACTTGTTATAAGATCGTTTTCAGGGAAATCTTTTAGTAATTGAGCTTTGATCAATTGAGCTGCCTGTTCAGCTGGAATAGTTCCTTTGAAGGCATTGGGAGCAATCAGGAATTTCATTGATCCAATCGCTTCATGCGCTTAAAATAATCCTTGGTGGCTGCAACAACTTTTGGAGAGAGGTAAATGGCTGAGATCATGGTCGGGAAAGCCATCACGGCATACATACCATCCACAAAACTCATCACTACCTGAAGTGAAACCACGGCTCCCCCTACAATGGTCAGCAAATAGAAATAATTGTAGTAGTCTGCTTTATCTGCTCCAAAAAGATAATTGAAGCATTTATGTCCATAGTAGCTATAGGTAAACATGGTAGAGAGTGCAAAAACCAGCACCGCTGCCATCAGAAAGTATTTTCCCAAGCCGGGAATTCCACTTTCGAAAGCCGATAGGGTCATCAACACCCCATCCTTTTCTCCAGACTCCCAAACCCCTGTTACCATAATGGTCAAGGCAGTCAATGTACATACCACAATGGTATCTATAAATGGCCCCAACATGGCGATCAGTCCTTCACGTACCGGCTCTTCATTTTTGGAAGCACCATGTACCATTGGTGCCGTACCGATACCTGCCTCATTACTAAATGCTGCCCGTCTTGCTCCTGTGATAATCACTGCCCCTACAGATCCACCTAAAACTGCCTTGCCAGAAAAGGCATCCTCCACTATAAACAAAAGAGAGGAAATTATCTGGTCATTGAATTTTATCAAAATAACCAAAACACTTAAGAAATAAAGTGTCACCATAAAAGGCACCAATTTGGAAGCTACAGAAGCAATTCGCTTAATTCCTCCCAAGATTACTATTGCCACCAATAACATCATCGATATACCCAAAATCCATCGGGTACTTGCTCCATGATCCAGTCCAAAAGGTTTCAACAACACCACACGGGTAACATCGGTCAACTGATTGGCCTGAAAAATCGCCAACAAGCCCATGATCCCAGCTACACAAAAGATGACGGACAAAAACCGCCATTTCTTGCCCATCCCTTCCTCAATCACATACATAGGGCCGCCTTGAATATGCCCAGAGCTGTCCTTACCCCGATACATGATGGCCAAAGTACAGGTAAAATACTTGGTGGCCATTCCCACAAAAGCAGAGATCCACATCCAGAAAATGGCTCCAGGGCCACCTGTACTGATCGCCAGCGCAACCCCACTGATATTTCCCAGTCCCACCGTCGCGGCAATGGCTGAGGTCAAAGCTTGAAAAGAAGTAATGTCCCCTTTGGCATTAGGATCATCATACTTACCGCCTACCACCTTCATGGCATGGGCAAAACCGCGAAACGGAATCAATCCAGAATAAAGAAACAAAATTGTCCCACCACCCAATAAAAGATAGAGCAGTGGCCAGCCCCATATCCAGTTGCTAAAATCAATAATTAATTGCCCCATGTGCTATGTATATCGTCCTATTATAAAAGGGATCAACCCTCATTTGAATTCATAAAAAGGAATATTACTACCATTTTCCCTTTAATCCAAACCATCAATCAAAAGCCATTGGAATCTTCTCTTTATTCCACTAATTCTCACGGAATTCCAAATTCCATCAGTTTTCTTGAACACTTACAGTCATAAGCCCCAACAAGTCCCTTCTTACTTTGCCGTATAATTTTTGATGTTCATGCTGTTTTCAAAATAAAAAACCATAGTACAATATAATATTCCTTATTAATTTTGGTTTTCGATGATCAAACATTTTTATGGTACAGCAAAAGGGTAAAACAGTAGTAATAAAGATTGGCTCCAACGTTCTGACCCAAGCGGATGGTCAACCGGACAAATCCCGCATGGAGTCCCTTGTTCGTCAGATGGTTTATCTTCGTGAGCAAGGACTTCAGTTGATCCTGATTACTTCTGGTGCGGTGGCTTTTGGACGAAAGTCAACCATTTTTGAAGAAAAAATCGACCCGGTAGTTCAAAAACAAATCCTTGCTGCTGTGGGGCAGGTAGAGTTGATCAATGCTTATAAATCTTTTTTTGGCAATCGGCAGACTCCTATCGCCCAGATCATGGTTACTAAAAGTGATTTTAGGGACAGAAAGCACTACCTGAACATGAAAAATTGCCTGGAAGGGCTTTTGAAAAACAATATCCTTCCTGTGATCAATGAAAACGACACTGTCTCAGTGAGCGAACTGATGTTTACAGACAACGATGAGCTCGCTGGCCTGGTGGCAGCCATGATGGATGCCGAAAATCTATTATTGCTCAGCAATGTGGACGGGATCTTTAAAGGACACCCCAGCGATCCAGATGCCGAACTAATTGAACGGGTGGACGCCAAAACCCCATCCATGGGCAATTATATCTCTAGCAGCAAATCATCATTTGGCAGAGGTGGCATGCTCACCAAAATGAATATGGCCAAAAAATCTGCCGACCTTGGAATTGGGGTGGTCATTGCCAATGGCAAGAGGGAAGATGTGCTCATTGACTACTTCCACAATAGGTTACGTTGTACCTTTTTTGAGCCTTCAAGGGCCAAACACAACCCTAAAAAATGGATTGCCCACAGTGACCATTACTCTAAAGGGGAATTGGTCATTAATTCAGGTGCTGAAAATGCCCTGATGTCCAACAAAATCACCAGCCTACTCCCTATCGGTGTACTAGAAGTAAGGGGAGATTTTATAAAAGGTGAAATTCTTCGTATCATCAGTGAGGATGGCAGGAAAATTGGTCTAGGAAAGGCCGCCTATGGAGCCAAAGTAGCTTCAGAGAAAATCGGTCAGAGTAATCAAAAACCCATCATCCATTATGATTACCTCTACCTTCATCAAAACAATCAGTGAAAATGAACTTACAGAATACCTTTGCTACTGTCAATAAAGCCAGCAGATCAATGCCTTTGCTGACAGAAAAAAAAATCAACAGAACCTTAGAGGATTTGGCCAAGCTGACCTGGGAAAGCATTCCTGCGATTTTGGAAGCCAACCAAAAAGACCTGGAACGCATGGATCCCAATGATCCAAAATTTGATAGGCTTAAATTGACAGAGGAAAGAATTGAAGCCATTGCTGAAGATATTCTCAATGTAGTCAAACTCCCTTCTCCTTTGGGAAGGACCTTGTCTGAAAAGACTTTGGAAAATGGCCTTTCACTTACCAAAACCTCTGTACCACTGGGTGTCATCGGGATCATTTATGAAGCCCGACCCAATGTAACTTTTGATGTGTTCAGCCTTTGTCTAAAATCAGGAAATGCTTTGGTACTCAAGGGAGGCAGTGATGCCCATGACTCCAACACGGCCATTGTCAAATTGATCCACCAAGTGCTGAAGAAAAATGGGATAGACCCTAATGTGGTAGCTTTACTTCCTCCCGATCGTGAGGCTACAGCTGAAATGCTCCAAGCTGTGGACTATATCGATATCATTATCCCACGGGGAAGCCAAGGATTGATCAACTTTGTGCGTGACAACTCCAAGGTTCCTGTAATCGAAACTGGTGCTGGTATTGTACATACCTACCTGGACAAATCTGGCGATAACCAGAAAGCCGCTAATATCATCACCAATGCCAAAACCCGTCGGGTGAGTGTCTGCAATGCCTTGGACTGCCTGGTCATCCACCAAGATAAAATCAGCCAACTACCGGAAATTGCCAAGTTGCTAGGAGAAAAAAAGGTAAAGGTATATGCCGATGAATTAGCCTATCAAACCCTAAAAGGCCACTACCCTGCTGACTTACTTATGCCTGCTGAGGAAGCTCATTTCGGTACCGAATTTTTGGCTATGACCATGTCCATCAAGACCGTTCCCGATATGGAAAGCGCATTGGAGCACATCGCCAAACACAGTTCCAAACACAGTGAGGCGATAGTGGCAGAGGATGAGCAAGCGATTGACCTGTTCCTAAAATCCGTAGATGCTGCAGCTGTCTATGCCAATACCTCCACAGCCTTTACCGATGGTGCACAATTTGGGCTCGGAGCAGAAATAGGCATCTCCACCCAAAAGCTCCATGCCCGTGGCCCTATGGCCCTTGAAGAACTCACTTCCTATAAGTGGATTGTCAGAGGAAATGGGCAAATAAGGGATTGATACTAGGAGATCATATTGTTTTCTTTTGGAAGTGTTGACCTAACGAACCACCAGCACTTTTAAAAAAGAACTTATTCTAGCCAACTGATTTTAATACTCACATTAGTCTGGGAATCCTATTTGGATTTAAAAATGAAAAGAGGTTCCTTTATGTTTGGCTAATTTGAATATAAACCCCTTCATTTTAGATTTCCCAAAAGGTTTCAAAACATATTTTATTGTTTGTTGAAAAAGTCTTGACTGAAAAATCATCATATTCTACCCTATTGATTTTCAAACAATTTCAATACGGGTAAAATACCATGAATTCTAAGAAAATAGCCAAAAGGGAACGTATATACTACTAGACCCCAAGGTATCCCCAAGACTGCTATAGCGGAGCTATCCCAGTCGTACCCCTTTTTTTAATATTAGGCTAATCTTAAAAGTTTAAATTTGTTGATACTTTTCCTACTGAACACAGTATTTTAGAACCTTATACAAGTAATTAAAAAAATTATAGCAATGACCATGAACAATGACCAAAAACAGTTCTTGAGAGAAAAAGAAAACAATAATATATGGTTATCCAAAGGAATGGACCAAGCCTTTAAATTTACTGATCACGGCCTTACTCCTACAGTCCTTGCCAGTGAAGCAGAGGTGGGAAATGCCATGTTAAATGAATTATATGCTACCGCTGAGGCAAAGGAAGGGGATATCAATATTGCCTTGTTGGGTGGAAGAGGCGCTCAGGAACTGCATAGGCAATTGGGGAAACTGGCTTTGTCTGGAGAAAAGGATGAGCTACTCTCCAGATTGAACGTCTTTACACAAGATGCTTTGGCTCCAATGAGCATGGGCAATGGTTTTAGCTTTGTCAGGGATTTTGAACGTATTTTGGGTGATGCATTTTTTAAAAAAATAAAGAGCTTTACCCCCATGCAAACGGATACAGATGATTTGGAATCCGAACTTATGCAGTACTTAAATAAACTGGAATCTTTAGGAGGGTTGGACATATTTTTTATTGGCCATGGCCCTGAAGAAAACCAAGCATCCCATCTGGCCTATATCAAGCCCTTTTCAGGAGCCAAACCTCCACATGTGGCTGGCCTGATCCCTATTTCAAGCAGTATCCTGGAGCATCATATCAGCAAGTTCAAAGCAGGAGGAAGCTTGGTAAGTGAAGATGACGAAAAGGAATGCCGCGCTGCAGCATACATTCTTACCCTGGGACCTGCCGCAATTATTCATGCCAAAAAGGTGGTTCAATCCGTAGTTGATGCAGATTCCGCTCCAGCCAAAGTTCAAACCTACAGCAAAGTTCTCCAAACACCTATCAGTGCCGACCCCTCAGAAGCCATACAACAGCTAAATGCAAATCCTGGTTTATGGATCAGGCTCAACCCCAATACCAAATCTTTTGTTTTGCCCAATCTTAGGGTCTAATTCAGAATAATTGATTAGGTTATAAAACCGTTGACGCTCGAAGATTCTTAAAATGCACTTTTAAACGTCATTAAATTATTGATCTATGAATAAACCGAACAAGTTTTTTTTTCTTTCAGCACTTTTCTTTACCGTGTTTTTAGTGGTACAGTTTACCGACGTATATGGTGATTCAACTTGTTTTAAAGCCTTCCTCTTCATCCTCTGTACCACTTTTTTGATCAGTGGTATTTCTTTAAAACGAACGAAATAACCACTTATGATAATCAGTCAATTGAATAAAATGCTAACACTGACATTCCAGGTATATTAATCAACAAAAACTCATTATCCTGTCAGTTACTTTACGGAACCTTTTAAAATTAATCCAAGTCTTCTCCCATATCACTTTAACAACATACCCACACCTATTTTTTCTAACAAGTAGGGATTGTGATCGATAACTAGAAGATCATTGTCTCTACTTAGCGTCTGAAGAATATCAAAGAGCAGATCGATATCCGCATAATGCAGACCAGTGCTCGGCTCATCCAGAACCAAAAGTTGGTTTTTGTTTTTTTTATTAAGCCAATTGAGCAATAACAAACGCTGTTTTTCTCCTGAGGAGAGAGATTTGACTTTTTGGTCCAAGATCAGATGTCCTAAGCCAATAGTATCCAGCTGTTGAATAAATGACAGTTTCCAAGTGGCCGCTCCTTGGTCGGTCAGCCAACTTTTCAGTTCTATGATGGATAGGGACAGGACTTCTGATATGTCAAGCCCTCCTACCCGATGCTCCAACAATCTGGCTTGATAACGTCGTCCTTGACAGACTTCGCATGTTTCGATATGATTGGCTGCCACATCCAGACTATTGGTTACCACTCCGGTTCCTTTGCAGTTAGGACATTGGCTGGCTTTGTTTTTATAGGAAAAGTCTTTTGCTTTCAAACCTGATTCCTTTGCAAATACCTTGCTGATGTCTTTTAATAAATCTAAATATGCTACTAACAACGTACTGTTATGCGCCTGCAACTTCTTAACCTCAAAATACTGTGCTCGACTGTAAGTTCTGGGCCATTTTATACTGGCACAATTTACAGCCTGACCCTGCTCGATACTTGGAATCAGTATATCCTTTACTAAAGTAGTCTTCCCAATCCCTGATTTTCCCATAATGGCTGTAATCCCTCCTATTGGCACTTCCAAGAAATCCTTTAGCAAAGTGTGTTTGGCCAATTTCCGCAATGTAATGCAATTTCCTGTTGACTTTAATTCATGGTTGCTAGAAGACTGCTTCAAAAAGGGATGACAGTTAGGTGTCTCCAAAAACTCCTTTGGGCTACCTTGAAAAGTAACGTATCCTCCTTTCTTCCCTGCTTTTGGACCTATTTCGACCAAATTATCTGCTGCCATCATGATTTCCTTATTATGTTCGATCACAATCACCGTGTTTCCCTTTTCCACCAGCTCTTTCAATAGCTTCACCAAGTCTAGAATATTCTCTGCTGATAAGCCTGCAGAAGGCTCATCTAAAAGGTAGGTAATTCCCTTCAGTGGACTGTTTAGCTGCCTGATCAAAGCGACACGCTGTTGCTCACCACCACTCAAGCTTATCGATTTTCGGTTGAGCTGAAGGTGATCAATGTGTAACTGCTGGGATTTTTTGAGTGTACTGGAAAGACGTGCACTTATGTTCGCAATAAGCTTTTGATCAATTTCTTCAATGTCATTGGAAGTATTTAACCATTGGTCAAGTGTTTTAAAATCCATGGATTTTAGCGTATGGATGGATGCTCCACCAATCCGTACTTTAAGTCTTTCGGCTTTCAAACCACTACCTCTACAATTACCGCATTCCGTGTAAGAAAGTAAAGTTTTGAGCGGTTGATATTTGTTCTTTCGACTCAAGAAATATTCATCCATCAGGTACTTGAAAAGCCCTGCCCATTTCATCTTGACTAGCTGGGTTCCTTCCCTTGTCTTCGTTTTAAATTTCCATGTTGCCTCCCAGGTTTTATCTGTTCCCCCTTTAAAAACCACCTCTTTTTGACCAGAAGTCAACTTATTAAATGGAGTGTTCAAATCAAAACCGTATTCTTTTCCTACTTCCTCCAGCACTGCCATATATTGCCCATTGGCTTGCCCATAATAAGCCAGGCCTTTATGATGCTCAAACAACCCTTCAGCAATGCTTAAATCTCCATCGATAACAATCTTATCCAAATCGGGAAGCAATTCCTGGCCAATACCATCACAAACCACACACTTTCCCAATTCATGGTTGCTCGAGAAGTGGCTTGCAGACCAATCCAAACCAGAATATTGAGCTTTGCGGGAATAGGCAAAACGCAAGGTTTTATCAAAACCCGTTTGTTGGGCAATATCTGATCTTTCAGAAAAGTTCTTTTCCTTTCGGGTAACGCAAATACTTGGAGTCAGTCCTTCAATATGGTCCACTTCCAGCTGATAATTTACTCCGACCCTCGATTGCTGGTAGCTGGAAAACTGCTTGGTCATTTCCTGTAGACCAAACCCGTGCAAAGTATCGATAACCAAGGAAGATTTCCCAGATCCGGAAATGCCAGTGACCACAGACAAATGCTTCTTTGGGAATTTCAAACTGATATCTTTGAGCGCATGGGTGCGGGCTCCGCTGATCGTCACCATGTCATGTCGTTGTATTGGAGGCTGTGGGATATCCACCTCCCGAGTAATCAATGCATTGTCGAGTAAAGTGTCACAATGGGTTTGGAAAAGTGGATGGTTCTCGAAACACACAATCCCTGCTGTTTGCTTTTTTAGCTGTTTCAAGGCGTCTAACAATTGTCTGACGTTCTGCTGATGAAGTCCAATACTGGGTTCCTCAAACATTAAAACGATCTTTTTAGAGGGCTTGGCAAAATGTTTGGCCAGCTTGATCCGCTGGGCCTCACCACCGGAAAGGGTATTCGAAGGCTGACCAAGCTTGATGTACCCCAATCCTAGCTGTAGCATCAATGCCAATATATCAGCCAATTTCTTTTCCCGACTGAAAAAAACCGCTGCTTCTTGTACACTTAAATCATAAATTCCAGCTATGCTTTTCCCATTCCATTGAACTTTGAGCACTTCTGGCTTAAAGCGATTTCCTTGACAGACCGGACATACTTGGTTAATATTTCCCATTAAGCTCATAGAAAGGGTAATTACCCCTGCTCCCTCACAGTTTGGACATCGGCCAATTTTATTATTAAAAGAAAATGCGCCTTTTGACAAATTTAAATTCTTAGCCATCGGCGTCTTCGCTAACAAATCCCTAACCCTGTCTGCAAGACCGGTATAAGTCGATGGATTACTACGTGGGGTCTTTCCAATTGGTTGATCTGTAACAGAAAGTAAGTTCAAATCATGTATTTCACAAAATGAATTTATCCTATTAAGTAACTCTTTCGTCTTTCGACTGATAACCGATAAGCTTTGAGCCTGAGGCTCAAAAGTAGCTTCCTGAATAGAGGAAACGTGATATCCAACATCTTTTCTTTTTTCTTGAATGGCGGTCAAAGTAGGGCTTTTCAGTTTTTTTTCATGTAAAAATGCTTGAACTGAACCATTGTAGATCACTTCTCCTCCTTTTATGCCCGCTAACGGACCTAATTCTATGATCCAGTCAGCTGATTGAATAAAGTTCAGATCATGTTCCACTACCATTACTGTATTGCCCCTATAGATCAATCTGTCAAAAATATGGAGAAGGTGTTTTTGATAGGCGGTAGGCAAACCTATTGATGGCTCATCAAACACATACAAAATGCCTTGGAGGTTACTGTTTACCTGTTTAATCAGCTTTATGCGCTGGCCATCTCCAGAAGAAACCTCCATGCTGGGAGTACTTAATTGATAGTGTCCCATCCCTAAGTTGATCAAGTCAAGCAACTGCGTATACAACTTATCAACCAGCACAGCTTCACCTGCAGACAGGACTTGCTCCTGGAGTAGGTCATATAGTTGCTGCAGGGAAAGGTCCATCCACTGCTGAAAATTCAAGCCCTTCCATGTATATTTCAAGTGATCTGCTTTTATCCTTGCCCCATAACAAGAAGGGCATTTTTTTGAGCTTACAAAACGTAGAATACTTACATTTCTATCCAGTCTAAGAATATCCGACATGATCGGAATAATCCCTTTATAATAGCCCTCTTCACGTGGTTTGGCCTTAAATCCTTCCCACCTAAGACGTGATTCTAGGCTGTGTTTACCGTAAAAGACTTTAATGCGGTCGCTGCCATATAGAATGACATCCTGCTGATCTTTGCTTAGATGCTTCCAAGGCATATCCACTGAAAACCCATGTGCCTCACATACTTTGTTTAACTCTTCCACGGTTACTTGAGAATAAACGATGTAACCGTTCGGTAATGTGGTGGTGATTGCTCCTTCTCTTAAAGTCTTGTTTGCATCACCCACCAACTTTTCAATATCGATGTACTCAGCCTCACCAATACCTCGACAGTTTTCACAAGCACCTTTAGGGTGGTTAAATGAAAAAATAGATTTGCTCATAGTTTCCTCACCTGCAAATCGGGCAAACAACAGCCTGAAGATTGGACTAAGCTCTGAAAGAGTCCCAAAAGTGGCATTGATAGATTGAAAGCGCTTGGACTGCTCCACCTTGATCACAGGTGGCAATTCAGCAATTTCATCCACCTCAGCAGTTGGAATAACTTGTCCATTTTGTTGGCTAAAAACAGGCAGACTTTCCAAAAAATAGCGATACCCTTCGTTGGCAATTACCGCCATGGCCAAAGAAGACTTCCCCGAACCCGATAGACCGGTCACGGCAATCAGTTGGTTTTCGGGAATGTTCAATGAAATGTTTTTGAGATTGTTTTGATGAGCGTTGGTAATGCGCATAGAAAGATAATGTCTTCATTTGAATTCTGAAATATCAAAGATAAAAAGAATCTCAGCGCCCCAATAGAGCTGCTCATTCAAATTGAATCCGTTATCGTCTTTAAGGTTTTCCTTTGGCATTATTTTAAATAAACATTAACTCCCTCATCCTGTTACAATATTTAAAACCAATACTTTACCCATGAATTATTTCAATCTATCTATTGCATTTCTTGTATTCGGCCTTATTAACCACCTAAATGCCCAAGAATTGTCCGAGCACCAGTGGAAAGAACGGTTATTGATTATCATGACTCATGATCTCACCGACTCTACCTATGAAAAACAAATCGATACACTTCAGAAAAACTTAGGAGAATTGACTGAACGTAAGTTGGTCGTTTACCAATTCAACAAGGATAAGTTCAAAACCGGACTCGATTCAAATAAGGCATGGAATAAAACTGAAAGTAAAAAGTGGATTGAAGCCTTAAAATTTTCCAATAGCGGGTTTGAAATCATCTTGATAGGTCTAGATGGGCAAATAAAAAGAAGGCAAACTGGTTATTTAGCTCCTAAAGAACTATTTGGCACCATAGATACCATGCCAATGCGAAGGCAAGAAATGAAGGCAAAAAAGCATGATTGAATTGCGATTAAAAAATAGTTTTATTTGTTCAACACCCCACATTTCCCTACTTCTTACCTTGATAATTGGACAGGCCTTATGGAATATCAATAGGTCTAATCAAAACAATTCTATTTCCATAATGAAAAGAGCTGTGTTTTGATAGTATAAACCTAAATCCATAGAGCAGTTTGCACTTAATAAAATCAGCGGATTCTAACTTTTTATTCATTAAATTAAGGGTAATAGTAGGTTGAAGCTTTTCAGTATTTATTGAATGGAAAATAACAGCGTTTCCCTGCACCGCGTGATAAAAGCTACACCTGAAAAGGTTTTCAAAGCTTTTTATGATCCTCTTGCCTATTCCAACTGGATACCTCCTTATGGGTTCTTGGGCATCGTTCATCATATGGATTTTAAGGTAGGTGGCACTTACAAGATGTCCTTTAGGAATTTTTCTACTGGCCATGAACATTCATTTGGTAGTACTTTCTTAGAAATCCAAATCAACGAGTTGATCAAGCATACGGATGAGTTTGATACTCCAGAGCTGCCAGGAAAGATGACAACGAACATTTGGTTCAAGCCTGTATCCTGTGGAACGGAACTGAAGGTATTGCAAGAAGGAATTCCGTCAGTAATTCCGGCCGCAATGTGCTATTTAGGTTGGCAAGAGTCACTAGAGAAGTTGATGAAGTTAGTGGAGCCTGAAATCCCCGATGCTTAAGTCTATGATAAAACTTCTGTGAAACCTTTAAAGTGATGAAAACATTAAGACAAGTTTTAGTTTTTCTACTTTTGATATGCACTACAGCTACCGTTTCAGGAAAGTGCTGTAATGAAACTTTACCCTTACGCACAGTTTTATTTAAAGTGACCAAGTCTAATTCAGGTAAAACCTCCTACCTATTTGGCACGCATCACGCCTTTGGAAAGCCATTTTTTGACTCTTTGGACAACGCCAATCAGGTCTTGGCTGCATGCGATGTTTTGATAAAGGAAAACTTGAACATCCCAGGCCACACGGCTCAGGATATTATCAATGGCCGAATTGAAAAAACCAAATGGACCAAATTGCTGGACCAAGAAGACTTGGCATTTATAGAAAATTTGTTCGCTTCCAGTCCAACTGATTTTCAAAAAATGAGCCCTACTGAATTATATGTTTTCCTGACTCGGTATTTCAAAGAGCAAGTCTGCTTGGGCAAAGATCCAGCATCCACTTACCTCTCCCTGGATGATTACATCGGTTCCAAAGCCGAAGAGCTCGACATGGAGCTGTTAGGGCTAGAAACTTCAGAAGAGCAAATTGAAATGATCAATAAAGATGTGGAAGGAATGCCCAGAAAAGTGCACAAAAGAAGGCTTTCGATGATTATAGAACAGATCCGGTCAAACAATTCCCAAAATTGTGGGGAGACTGATTGGTATGACCAAATGGATATTGACTATCAATTGGCTCAGCCTTGTCGAAATACACTGATGCTAAGCGACAGAAATTATAAATGGATGAAGACGATCCAAAAATCATTGGAAACCAACAACTGCTTTATTGCTGTGGGCTTGAGCCATTTGATGTATGAATGTGGCTTGATCAAACAATTGCAAAATTTAGGCTACACTGTTTCTCCAATTCCGCTAAGGTGAAACTGTAATTTGATGTGAGTCAATTCTACCAAATAAAGTACTGGTCGAAGGAATAGCTCAAAATAAATCACTTAAAACTTACTACCCATTCTTCTATAATAGCTTGCCTTAAATAAATCACTAATAACAATTCTTTAAGGCATGTTTTTAGTAATTTAGGAATCTATTCTTCAAAAAGTCAGCTGGTATTTTTAACCTTAGATTCCATGAAGCCTACCACAATGTACACCAAAAGCGGCAGCATTAATATTGCCTATCAAAGTTTTGGATCTGGAACTGCAGATTTGGTATATATACCTGGATGGGTATCCAATATCGATCTAATGTGGGCCTGTCCTTCATTGGCTAAATTTTTAGAAGAACTGGGAAAAACCTGTAGGGTAATTCTTTTCGATAAGAGAGGAACGGGGCTTTCAGACCGGGTCACAGAACTCTCCACCTTGGAGGACCGAATGGATGACATCCGAGTGGTAATGGATGCTGTTGGATCAGAAAAAGCTTTTCTCTTTGGTCATTCTGAGGGAGGTTCTGTCTCTGCACTTTTTGCTGCTACCTACCCACAGCGAACCATTGCGCTGATCACTTTTGGGATTTTTGCAAAAAGAAGGTATTCTCCTGATTATCCTTGGGCTCCCAGCGATCAAGAAAGGCAAAAAGTCTATGATATGATTGAATACAGTTGGGGAAGTGGAGATATGAATTTGGAGGATTTAGCCCCCTCAAGATCTAAAGATACTGAGTTTATGGATTGGCTTGCTCAATATTTTCGTTCTGGAGCCAGTCCTAGTGCAGCCTTGATCCTGACCAAAATGAATACCTCAGTGGACATTTTGGACATACTTGAAACTATTCAAGTTCCGGTGCTGATGATGCAAAGAGTACATGATATCGATGTCAAAATTGAAGAAGGTCGTTTCATTTCTAGTAAAATAAAAAATGCCAAGTTTATAGAAATGCAAGGCAGTGATCATCTTTTTTGGACAGGAGATAGTTTTGAAGTACTTCAAACAATGCAAAGTTTCATTCAAGAATCAAAACACGAATCTGCAATCCAAAAAAGACTCGCTACTGTACTTACTATAAAAACAACTGATTCTAAAAACGAAGATGAAAAATTAGATATTCGTGCGATTCACCAATTCGTTGAAAAATTCAAAGGTCTTATCATATACAGCGATAATGAGCATGCGGTATTCACATTTGAAGGCCCCAGCAAAGCAGTTCATTATGGGCTTAGCGTCTTGGATAAAGCTAAGCTAGAGGGAAAAAATCTGGCCATCTGCGTTGACATGATGTTAGTACCCTCAATATTGCATCCCTCCTGGGAAAATGCTGAAGTGATGGAGCAAATTGATGAAATGTTCAAGCAATCCCTGTCCAAACACATTTTGATAACCAATACAGTTAAAAATTTACTCCCTGGGGCTGGTCTAAGCATTAGCGCCAGTCCTTATGTGCTGAAGTCAAAGAAAAGAAAATTAGCTCTTGATCTTTTCAAAGTTTCCGACCCTGCTTCCTACGATACTACATCATCTGAAAATCCTCTTGCCGCTTTATCTTTCAATGAGTCTTTTTTGGAAGATGTGATCCAATGTATAGATTCCAATCTAAATAATGAACAATTTAATTTGGTTACATTATCAAGAGAACTGGCCGTGAGTGAAAGGCAACTTCAAAGAAAGCTTAAAGCAATCAGCAATAAATCACCTAATCAACTTATTTCCTCTGTTAGGCTACATCGTGCCAAAGAATTACTCAGCACACGAAAGTATGGTGTTTCTGAAACGGCTTTTCAAACTGGTTTTTCCAATCCCTCTTATTTTGCTAAATGCTTTAAGAAGGAGTTTGGGATTAGTCCCTCCTCATTCCTGCTATAGTTCAAAGCTAGTTTTCATTTTTTCTTGTCGGTTTTGTACTGATTTCTGGCGTAAAAGTGACAGTATTTTTAACCCATTTCAGGTAACCTTGTAAAAACCAATTCTAAACTTAAAATGCTATGAACACTATTCAAAAATCAAATATCGAAATTCCCAAAGAACTCATCAGTTGGAGTAGATGGATGATAGGAATCAATTTTTCTGCAGGAACAGGGTGTGTAGTCGTCTTTAGAGATATTAAATCCAGTGGTGCGGACGCGATCTCATTCTGGTTGATGACTGCAATCATACTCTTTACCCTTACCGTCCTCTCCTCAGTAATCTTCAATTTTTTACTGTCCATGGAGCTTGATAATGACTTCACCTTAAAAAATAAGCATCGGTTTTTGGGTGGGCTACAGCTTACCCTTTTTTCAATGGCACTTTTTTCCCTTGTAAGGTGGATAGTGGCATAATATTACCGAAATTTCTGTCACAATTTTTATAAATATCCAAATTTCCATTCGGTTTTATATGTCGCAATTATTATAATCTTTGTCGCAATATTCCTAATAATCAAGCTGCTTGTTGAATTAACTTTGTAATACAAAATCTCAATTCCCGGGAAGATGAAATAAGAAATTTTATTGTTTTTGTTCATTTGACAAAGAACCTAAAAGCTTTAAAAATTCAACTAGGAGATTTTGAGTTTCATTTATTTTCTAACCTAAATTTCAATCATTATGTCAGTTTCCATTTTTAAACACGCACATTTTAAAGGTACATCCGCTACTTATGGCACAGGTCAATTCGTCACTATCCCCATTGGCAATGACCAAATCAGTTCAATTAAAGTTGAACAAGGTTATTTTGTTTATTTATACAGAGATACTGGTTTTAGAGGTCCAAGATTAGTATTGTTTGGAGGAAATTACCCTTATGTGGAAGACTGGAATGACCAAATTAGTTCAATGGAAATCTTTGAACATGACCCTAACCTGTATCCTCTCGTGAGTTTTTATCAGCATGCTAACTTTGGAGGTTTTAAGCAAAACCTTGCGGGGTTGGGAGCAAGTACCGATTATAATTTTCCTTTTTTGAAAAATGACAGCATTACTTCTATGAAAGTACCTGAGGGCACAAGAGTAGTACTCTATAAGGACAGTCAATTAAGGGGTAATAGCAAAGAGTTTGGACCTGGAGAATACAGCAACCTCGTGCATTTTGGATTTCAAGACAATGCTTCCAGTGTGCAAATCCTTCGTCCTGATTTAGAATTGATCAATATTGAATACATCAATGAAGTGGTACTCCCAGACGGCAATCCGATTGGACTCTCAGACTCCACTATCAACGATAGTGACTTTGAACAAATCAATACCTTGACATTAGAGAGGGAAATCACTAAATCTACTACTAGAAGTTGGAGTAATTCTACCTTAATTGGAATCACTGTAACCACCAGTACCACTGTAGGAATAGAAAAAGGGCCCATCTCAGCAGAGCAGGAAACCAGCATCAGTACTACCTTAGAAAATACCTTCACCATTGGTGAAGAGGAAACCGTCAGTGAGACCAGTACTTTCAGTAAATCCGTTGCGGTTAAAATTCCTCCTAAGTCTGTTGGCGAGGCTACACTGTTTATGACACCTAAAAAGGTACGTTTAGACGCCATTTACACTTTTAGGCTGAAAGGCACTGAAAATACATTTAAACAAGATGTAGCAATCGAGGTGGATGACTTCCAGGTTGGTGAAGCCAGAATATCTGTAAGGCCAATGGAAGTCATAGAAGTAGAAGAAGTTTAAGTTCTTTAAAATCATAAAAAGTCCAACTCTAGTTTAGTTGGACTTTTTATTTTATGATATTGGGAAAGGACTCGTTACTATTGTGGAATTTTCAATATATTAAATCGAAGTTAATATTTAATATAACTGGATTTGAACATTGATTTAAAACAACTAACTTTTTGATTATGAAGGACATTATAAAACCTATAAGTTTGGCCTTAATTCAGCTTTTTCAATTTTTGCTGAGTGTGCTAATGGCTTTCTACGCTTTTTTTGCCTTCAAAGCATTCACTGGCAATATTCAGGGAATGAAAGTTGACTTTAATTTAATGGGGTGGCAATTTAATACAGACCCAAGTCATGGCATTTGGAATGCCCTTTTCTTTCTTTCCTTTTTCTGTTATTTAGGGGCTTATTTGGTGGGAAGTTGGCTACTAGAAAGGCTTATCAAATCACGATAAACTTTCTTTCTCTGCTTGATTGATTAATTCAATACAAACCTTTGTAAGTAAAAAAGCCCGACAATTTGCCGGGCTTTGAATAACGTTCAAACTTCACCTCTAATTACCTCATGGCTTTGTAGGTATTGATCAAGCCATTGGTAGAAGCATCATGAGTGTTTACTTTTTCATCACCTTCCAATTCTGGAAGGATATTCTTGGCCAATACCTTGCCCAATTCCACTCCCCATTGGTCAAAACTGAAAATATTCCAGATAGCTCCTTGAACAAAGATCTTATGCTCATACATCGCTACCAGGCTTCCCAAAGTATAAGGGTCAATTTTCTTCACCAAAATGGAATTGGTAGGTCTATTTCCTTCAAACACTTTGTGAGGAGCCAGCTTGGTGATTTCTTCAGCTGATTTACCAGCTTTGCTTAATTCTGATTTCACCTCCTCCAAAGACCTGCCATTCATCAAAGCTTCTGTCTGAGCAAAGAAGTTGGACAATAACTTCACATGGTGATCACCAACTGGATTATGAGAAATAGCAGGCGCAATAAAATCACAAGGAATCAAATGAGTGCCCTGATGGATCAACTGATAAAAAGCATGCTGACCGTTGGTACCTGGCTCTCCCCAAATGATTGGACCAGTAGTGTAATCCACCTTTTCACCATTTCTGGAAACGTATTTACCATTACTTTCCATATTTCCTTGTTGGAAATATGCAGCAAATCGGTGTAAATATTGGTCATAAGGAAGGATAGCCTCGGAAGATGCCCCTAGGAAGTTGGTATTCCAAATACCGATCAAAGCCAATATCATCGGGATGTTTGACTTAAATTCAGTTCCCTTAAAGTGATTGTCCATGGCATGTGCTCCCTCCAATAACTTTTCAAAGTTATCGAAGCCGATAGCACAGGCAATAGGCAATCCAATAGCTGACCAAAGAGAATACCTTCCCCCTACCCAGTCCCAAAAAGCAAACATGTTTTTGGTATCTATTCCAAAAGCAGCCACAGCCTCAGCATTGGTGGACAAGGCAACAAAATGTTTGGCAATAGCTGATTCGTCTTTTGCTGCCTCCAAGAACCATGATCTCGCTGAATGCGCATTGGTCATGGTCTCTTGCGTGGTAAAAGTCTTGGAAGCAATAAAAAACAAAGTGGTCTCCGGATCTACCTTTTTCAAAGTTTCAGCGATATGAGTCCCGTCTACATTGGAAACAAAGTAAATCTCTAATGCTTCATTTTGATAAGGCTTCAATGCCTCAGTCACCATCACTGGTCCTAGGTCACTCCCTCCAATACCAATATTGACCAAAGATTTGATCGGTTTGCCCGTATAGCCTTTCCATTCACCTGCATTGATCTGATCCGCAAAGCCCTTCATTTGTGTCAAAACCGCATTAACATCCGGCATGACATCCTTGCCGTCTACTTCTACTGGCGAATTACTTCTATTTCTCAGAGCAGTGTGCAAAACTGCTCTGTCTTCAGTTTGGTTGATATGACCACCGGTGAACATGGCTTCTATAGCAGCTTTCAAACCAGTCTCTTCCGCTAACTCAAAAAGAACCTTTAAAACATCTTCATCTATTCTATTTTTGGAATAGTCTACCAAAATATCTTCAAAACGAAGGGAGTATTTGTCAAATCGTGTACCGTCTGTAAAAAGTGACTGGATAGTCTGCTCCTTTTTCTCCTCAGAGAGAGCCTTTAATTTTTTCCAAGCTGTTGTTTGGGTTGGATCAATGTTTTTCATGTGTTTATGGATTATATTAATTGGTCGTCATTTGGAACCCGTTCAGAAAGAAATCACAATAAAAGTTTAATGATACTTCCTCAAAATAGGCTTTACTAAAATCTACCTTTATCAAGGTTTGCTGAGCAAAAATAAGATTTATATTTACCCCATAAAATTAATCAATATTTGTTTACATTAACATTATGCTAAATTTAGGTACATTTTCATTGTTTTTTTTCAGTGATCGATACCTTTTATACACAATGAACCTTTTTTAAAAAACTTCATGAAACATCTAATAATTGGCATCCTTCTTTTTTTGAGCAATGCATCGTTTGGGCAACACCTAATTCCGCTAAACCAATACGGTGAAGAAATCACAGATACCATAAAATTCCATCCTGAGAAATACAGAAAACATTTTTTTGAAGATAATGAAAAATCGATCGACCATTATTTTAATCATGATCTTAAAATAACTGCCATGGTAATCAACCTAAAAGATCCCGAGAAAGGAAATTACCTTACCATCAGGACTGAATATGATAGTCTTGGTCAGAAATCAAAAACAGTCCATACCGATAGAATCAATAAGGTAAATGAAATACACTATTATGAAAACAATGAAATAGTTCGGAAATATTTCATCAAAGGAACCATTATCACAGGACAAAAACTCGAAGGAGACGCAATCACAGAATTAAACAGAATCCTTGAAGAATGTAGTTTTGAAGATAGTAAACAAGCTATGAAACACGTTCAAGACAACCTTAGATATCCCGCCAATGCCAGATACCATAGAGAAATGGGTACGGTCAAAGCAGCACTACATATATCCAAAGAAGGTAAACTTAGCAAAATAGTAATAGCCAACCCAGAAGAAGTTTCTGTAAACCTTCAAAATGAAGTTATTAGAATATGGAGTAAGTACAAGGGGAAATTTTATCCAGCTTATGACTTGGAAGGAAATCCTATTGAGTCTTATTTCATCGTTCCTACTAGGTTTAAGTTGAGTTAAATTTTATCTCGAATATTTTTATTTTACAAGTTCAAGCTAATTCAAAATGAATCTCAGACTTCTTTCAATCCATTTACACTTAACTTTTAATTTGAAAATACAGAAAGTTAGATGCTGTTAACATTTTAGCCATCCTTTGAAAACATTTCAACCCATTTTAGATTTGGGCAATTGATAACTTAGGTCTTTGAAATTAAAGCAATAGACCTGAATATGAATACCAAAAAGTTGTTGATGGCCATTTGCTATTTGGTCCTTATAGGGGCATGCTCTACTCCAGAGCAAAACCTATATCATCAGACGGAAAAAGGAGTTATCCTCTCCCTTCCCCCATCAGATGATGATTCAGCGCCTCAAATCATAAGGATGGAAGTCATTAGTGAAAAAATCATCAGGGTATCCGCTACCAAAGGCTCTGAAATAGCAACCGATGAAAGCCTTATGATCACTAACAAACTTCCCCAAACTCCAAAATGGGAGCTAAAGGAAAGTGAAGATTCTTTGATTATCAATACAACTTACCTCCAAACCTCAGTATCAAAAACTACTGGAGAAGTAATTTTTAAAGACTCCACAGGTAAAACCCTCCTTCGGGAAGCCAAGCACGGAAAATCATTTTCTCCTAATCCTGAAGTTCCAGATGGAAACATGTATACCTTTTCCCAAAGTTTTGATAGCTCAGATAAGGAAGTTTTTTATGGCCTTGGTCAGCAGCAAACTGGTGTGTTCAATTACAAAGGTTACCATGTTGATCTTACTCAGTACAACTCTGTAGTTGCCGTTCCTTTTATGGTGTCAAGCAAAAATTATGGAATTCTTTGGGACAATTATTCAATTACCAAATTCGGGGATGACCGGGAGCCAGTTCCCCTGTCCGAGTTGAGGTTATTTGATCAGTCTGGAAAAGAGGGATTTTTGACTGCGATTTATGCCAATGACCGCAATACTCCAGAAAAGGGTTTAGTGGAACAGGAAGGTAATATTGCTTACCAATTCCTAGATGATATGGATAAAATTCCAGAATCATTTGATATGGCTAATGGAGTGGTTAGCTGGAAAGGAAAAGTTCAAGGGCATCAAAAAGGTGTACACCAATTCTATATGACCTACTCTGGATACTTAAAAGTATGGCTCGATGGAAAACTGTTGGTGGACAGATGGAGAGAAAGTTGGAATCCAGGTCCAGTTGTTTTTGGCCATGAACTTAATGGTGAACCTGTTGACTTTAAAATAGAGTGGATTCCTGAATCCAACCAATCATTTATCAGTCTTAAATATTTGCCACCTTCTCCTCTAAAAACCAATGATACTTTTACATTTAAATCAGAAGCAGGAAAAAAACTGGATTATTATTTTATAGCGGGGAATGATATCGATGCCATTATCTCAGGCTATCGGCAATTGACCGGAAAAGCTCAAATTATGCCTAAATGGGCATTTGGCTTCTGGCAAAGCCGGGAAAGGTATAAAACACAAGAAGAAGTACTGAACACGGTGGCCGAATATCGTAAAAGGCAAATTCCACTCGATAACATCGTTCAAGATTGGTCTTATTGGCCAGAAAAAGCTTGGGGAAGTCATGATTTTGACAGCACCAGGTTTCCTGATCCTGATAAAATGATCGATATGCTTCACAAGGATTACCATACCCATGTAATGATTTCTGTCTGGCCAAAGTTTTATGAAGGCATTGAGCACTATAAACAATTTGAAGCGCATGGTTGGCTTTATAAACAAAATATAGAAAACCGACAACGTGATTGGATCGGAGAAGGGTATATCAGTACATTTTATGATGCTTTTAACCCGGATGCCAGAAAAATGTTCTGGGAACAAATCAATGATAAATTGTACAGCAAGGGAATAGATGCCTGGTGGCTGGACGCTACAGAACCTGACATCCTTTCCAATGCTTCCATCAAACACCGAAAGACATTAATGAACCCCACAGCCGAAGGGTCAGCCACTGAGTTTTTCAATGGCTACTCTTTGGTAAATGCTAAGGGAATTTATGAAGGACAACGCAGCACCAACCCAGATAAAAGGGTATTTATCCTTACCAGGTCTGCATTTCCCGGCATACAACGATATGGTGCAGCTACTTGGAGTGGAGACATTGCCTCCCGGTTTGATGAATTGGAACAGCAAATTCCGGCAGGTCTAAATTTTTCACTTTCTGGACTTCCCTATTGGACAACGGATATCGGAGGATTCTTTGTAGAAAACAAATATGACCGGCCTGACCCGCAAGGAGATGATCTGGAAGAGTGGCGAGAACTTAATACCCGTTGGTATCAATATGGGACGTTTACACCGCTCTATCGATCACATGGTCAATACCCCTATCGAGAAGTGTTTAATATTGCCCCAGAAGGACATCCTGCTTACGAATCGATTGTTTTTTATAATAAACTGAGGTACAGATTGATGCCTTATATTTATTCACTTGCTGGAAAAGTATATCATGAGGATTATACGATCATGAGGCCTTTGGTCATGGACTTTAATAATGACCCTGCCACCTTAGAAATTAAAGATCAATTTATGTTTGGACCGGCACTCATGGTAAATCCTGTTTACAAATATCAAGCAGATAGCCGTCAAATATATTTTCCAAAAGAAAGTGGTTGGTATGACTTGCTTACTGGCGAATATCATGTTGGTGGTGAAATCAAAACAGTGTCAGCGCCATATGAAAAGATTCCATTATTTGTTAGGGAAGGTAGTATTATTCCATTTGGCCCTTCCATCCAATATACTGGAGAAAAGCCTGCTGATGAAATCACCTTGATGGTATATGCCGGAAAGGATGGGGAATTTGATTTGTATGAGGATGAAAACACTAACTATAATTATGAAAAAGGACAATACACTATCATCCCAATCCAATACAATGACCAAAACAAGACATTAACAATTGGTAACAGGGAAGGTAGTTTTCCTGGTATGCTTGAACAAAGAAGGTTCAAAATTGTTCTAGTCACTCATGACCAGCCTGTTCCCTTAAGTTTTGATCATATGGAAGGAGTGATTGTTGACTATAATGGAGAAGCTAAGATTATTGAAATTGAATAACATTCAATTTATTTAAATAAAAGTTAATTTTGGGTTTTATGTTTATTAAAAAGGGCTTATCTGAGAAATAGGCCCTTTTTTTATGGATAGTAAGAAGTTAAACTGTTATTTAATCTTGTTTTAGGAATTGTCTTAATACATAATGGAGTATACCTCCATTTTTATAGTAAGCCACTTCCACTTCCGAATCCAATCGACAAATTACTTCAAAATTGACTTTGGCATCTCCGTCTTTCTCTGCTGTCACTTCCAGTTTTTTCAATGGACTCAATCCATCACTTATCCCTACTATACTGATCTTTTCATTTCCTTCTAGACCCAAGCTAGCAGCAGACTGCCCGTCTTGATATTGCAAAGGCAATACACCCATTCCAACTAAGTTAGAACGGTGAATACGCTCATAACTTTCAGCAATAACGGCTTTAATTCCCAAAAGATTAGTCCCTTTGGCAGCCCAATCCCTTGAGGAGCCACTGCCATATTCCTTTCCTGCCAACACCACCAATGGCGTATCTGTTGCTATATATTTTTCTGCAGCTTCAAAAATGGTCATTTCTTCTCCCGAAGGAATGTGGGTTGTGTAACCTCCTTCGCGGGTTGCCAATTGATTTTTTATCCGAACATTGGCAAACGTTCCTCTGACCATCACCTCATCATTACCACGCCTAGAACCATATGAATTAAAATTTTTCTTCTCCACTCCTCTTCCCACTAAATACTGACCTGCTGGAGAGGATTCCGCAAAAGCACCTGCTGGAGAAATGTGGTCTGTAGTAATGGAATCTCCCAACTTTAGCAACACATGACCATTCACAATATTTTGAGGAATTGGCACTTCACTGGAAATCCCCTTGAAAAATGGAGCTTCCTTAATGTATGTCGATTTATCTGACCATTTGTATACTTGATCACTTGGTGCTTCTAGGCTTTTCCACTGTTCATTTCCTTCAAAGATTTCTCCGTAATTCTTTTCAAAATCGCCTGGGCTAAGCACTTTGCCCATCACTTCAAAAATCTCATCATTACTTGGCCAAATATCTTTCAAATAAACAGGCTCTAAATTCGGGTCATAACCCAATGGTTCGTTATTGAGGTCCACATCTACCCTTCCTGCCAAGGCATAGGCTACTACCAGCATGGGAGACATCAAATAATTCATTTTTACCTGTGGGTGCACCCTAGCTTCAAAATTCCTATTTCCTGATAATACCGAAGCAACCACCAAGTCATTCTCCTCAACGGCATGTGCTATGTGCTTTGGCAATGGTCCTGAATTCCCGATACAAGATGTACAACCATAACCAACCACATGGAAGCGTAGGGCCTCCAAATCATCTAAAAGGCCTGAAGCTTCCAAATAATCTGTTACAACCTTTGACCCTGGAGCCAAAGAAGTCTTGACCCATGGTTTCACATCCAATCCTCTCTCACGGGCTTTTTGAGCTACCAGGCCAGCACCGATCATCACACTTGGATTGGAAGTATTGGTACAGGAGGTAATCGCTGCTATGACAATGCTTCCATCCGATAATGCAAACTCTTCATTATTGATTTTTACTTCTACCGTTTTTAGCCCCTTTTTGGTCTTGGTGGCTATTTCAACATCATCTGGTAAATCACCAGGCTCATCCACTGGCTGGCCACCTCCCTCACTGAACCACCTACTTTTATCTCTTTTGTCAATTGGAATGTATTCTCTTCCATGGACCTCCTGAAGTAAGTCTCCAAATTTTTCTTTGAAGTTTCTAACCAAAATCTTATCCTGAGGACGCTTAGGACCAGAAACAGTTGGCTCCACGGTACTTAAATCAAGTTCAACCAAACTGCTATAATTGATCAATTCCTCATCCTTTCTCCATAGCATATTGGCTTTGGCATAATCCTCCACCAATTTGATCTGGTCTTTGGGGCGGTTGGTCTTTTCCATATAATCCAAGGTGCGGTCATCAATTGGAAAATAGGTTACCGTACAGCCAAATTCAGGCGACATATTTGAAATGGTTGCCCTATCCGGCACAGTCAGGTTATCCAATCCAGGCCCAAATACCTCTACAAACTTACCTACCACTCCATGTTTTCTAAGCAATTCGGTAATGGTTAATACCATGTCTGTTGCGGTCGTCCCTAGAGGCAATTTCCCAGTCAACTTTAACCCCACCACTTCAGGCATGATAAAATAGATGGGTTGGCCCAAAAGCGCCGCCTCAGCTTCAATACCTCCTACTCCCCAACCTACAACACCTATTCCATTGACCATTGGGGTATGTGAGTCTGTTCCTACCAAAGTATCTGGAAAAACATTTCCATCGCGTTCTATTACACCTTGTGCCAAATATTCCAAGTTTACTTGGTGACAAATCCCCATGCCTGGCGGGACCACCGAGAAATTATCAAATGATTTTTGGGCCCACTTTAAAAACTCATAGCGTTCTCCATTTCGCTCGTACTCGACATCCACATTCTTCTTGTAGGAATAATTTGTACCAAAATAATCTACTTGAACAGAATGGTCCACCACCAAATCTACAGGAATAAGTGGGTTAATTTTCTGTGGGTCTTTCCCTTTTCTGACAGCCTCAGCCCTCAAGGAAGCAATATCGACAACAGCCGGTACACCTGTAAAGTCCTGCATCAGCACTCGTGCCGGTTTGTAAGGAATATCCTTGTCCGACCGCTCAGGTTTCCAGTTTAAAAGTGTTTCTGTATGTTCCTTGGTAATCGCAAAATCATCGTAGTTTCTGAGGGCATTTTCCAGCAGAATTCTCACTGAAAATGGAAGTTTTTTGACCTCATGACCTTGGTCCTCCAATGCTTCCAAACTCCAATAATTCAAGGTTCCCTTTGCTGACTCAAGTTGTTTTTTGATGTTGTACGGATCGAGTGACATATGTTTGATGTTATTGGTTAAAAAGACTTGCATATTAATAACTACCTTAAAAACAGATTGATTCCTTGAAAGGTGTTTTTTAAATTAATTGTCATTACTTTAACAAGCGGAAATTCTTCCAAAATTCATCAAAGAACCACCTGAATTCATCAAATAAATGAAAGTAGCTTTATATGTTTTTTCAATATTAATTATTGGAGCAACTCTCATGCCATTAGTAAAAAAAGACTATTGGACCTTTAGGGTTTTTGATTATCCACGCTTCCAAAAGCTAATATTGATATCGACATTGATAATTCTTTGGTTTTTTGAAGATTACAATGAATTACGAAAAGTAGATTTTGCCATCCTAACGATACTTATATTACTCTTTTTTTACCTTTTAAAGCAAATCATCCCCTATTCTCCCTTCAGTACCAAAATGGTAAAATCTGCCTATAAGAAGGATAAAACCACTTTGTCCCTTCTCACCGGAAATGTCTATCAATACAACAGGGACTATGCTAAATGCTTGGACTTAATCGAAAAAATTTCACCAGATGTTTTTATGCTGGTTGAAACAGATCAAGCTTGGGCTGATGAAGTGGCTAAACTTAAGAAAGATTATGAGTACCATGTTGAGTTACCTCTGGACAATACATACGGCATGCTGTTTTATTCCAAAATACCATTAATGAATACCTCTATCAATTACTTGATTGATGAAGATATTCCTTCCATTTTTACAGATTTGGATCTAGGTGATCAAGTCGTTAGGATTTACGGCATTCACCCTACACCTCCTGTGCCTGGAGAAAATACCCACAGCACTGAGCGCGATGCAGAAATCCTTTTGGTAGGTGAAAAGGCAAAAGCCTACGGAAAACCATGTATCATAATGGGAGATCTCAATGATGTTGCGTGGAGTTATACGACGGAACTCTTTCTAAAAATTAGCGGAATGGGTGACCCTAGAAGAGGGAGGGGTATGTACAATACTTTCCATGCAAAATACCCTATGCTTAGATGGCCTCTAGACCATATTTTCGTCAGTAATCATTTCAAGGTGAAAAAGCTAAAAGTACAACCTGGTATTGGTTCTGACCACTTTCCGATTAGCATCGAACTGGTATTGGACGAAACAGTGGAAAATGAAGAGTTAAAAGCTGATCAGGAAGAGAAAATAGAGGCAAAGGAGAAAATTATCAGCGGCATTGAATTTTAATTAAACAGCCAATTTTAAACTTAAACTGACAAATATAGACTACTAATTGTAAAACTATTCTATCTTCATCAGTTGAATTGAAAAATAAAAAGGCGTCTTTTGACGCCTTTTTGTTTCTGTATTTGCACAAATAATGCTATTCCTTAGCCGCCTCTTCGGCTGCTTTGGCTTCTGCTTTTTCTTTTCTTTTATGCGCCTTTCTCATGATCCAAGCATATTTCAATGCTTCCAAGTTTTCATTTAGCAACTCGGTCGTGGTTTCGGTATTTTCAAGAGAGCTCTTAATGAATTCAGCAAATTCCTCATCATTCAAAAGCATGCCGATTGCATTGTCAGTTGTGGTGAGCTTCCCACTGGCATCTTTGAAATTGGCAGCTGCCGCTGAAGCCTCTTCACTGGTCTTTTCAAACTCATTTGCTGTTTTTCTCAAGCTATTGAATACAGTTGTATCTGTAGATAGTTCATAAAGTAAAGTACCTTCTTTATTCAGCCCTGATGAGAAATTTTTCAAGTCGGCAGTCATTCGGCTGCTGTTGCTGGCGGTTTGCTCCAAGTTAGTCATGATTTTCTTGAAATTTTCAGCCAACAGACTATCTGTCAATACTGCACCAACAATACCTTCCCCATTGGCGATTTTACCTGTCAGCACCTTTAGGTCATTGGTAATAGAAACCAAATTTTGATTATTCTCTTGTAAGGTCTCCATCATGTTATCCGTATCCAACGGCATCACAGCCTGTAACCTATCCCCATCCTCAATTGCAGGTGCTTGGGTGGTTCCTCCGTAAATCACAATGATTTTGTTACCGATCAAACCATCTGAGCTAATGGTTGCCTTAGAGTCTTTTCTAATGAATTCCTTCGTATCGGCATCCACATTCATTTCGATTTCCACTTGGGAATCTCCATAAAACTTAATGGAAGTTACGGTTCCTATTTTCACCCCAGAAAACCATACATTATTTCCTGGCTGCAGACCTTCCACATCGTCAAAAACCGCCTTCAGTTTTACACTCTTTACAAAAATTTTCTGTTGAGCACCTAAAGTCAAAATTCCAGATACTGCAATAATGATCCCTATCAGTACGAAGATCCCGACAACTACTGATTTCTTATTATCATTTCTCATTATTTAATGAAATTATAGTCATAAAATGATTTCACTCTTTGATCGGATGGATTTCCAAAAACATCCTCAAACTTGCCTTCTGAACCAAAAACTCCATCCAGAAGTACCGCCACCCTATCGCCAGTGTCTCTGGCACAGGTCAAGTCATGGGTAATGATGATTGATGAAGTATTGTAGTTTTCCCGTACTTCATTGATCAGGTTATTGATATCACTACAGGTAATTGGGTCCAAGCCGGCTGTTGGTTCATCATAAAGCATAATCTCTGGCTTTAAGATCAGGGTCCTGGCAATACCGATTCTTTTTCTTTGTCCACCTGACAACTCTGATGGCATTTGGTTGATGGTTTGGGAGAGTCCAACGGCGTCTAACACTTCTTCCACCATCTTATTCTTCTCTCCTTTGGTAAGCCCTTTAACATTTCTTACTAGGGGAAATTCCAAGTTCTCTCTTACAGTCATACTATCGTACAACGCACTGGCTTGAAAAGAAAACCCAATCTTTAATCTTAAATCGTTTAATTCCTTTGAAGATAACTTAGATACCTCTCTACCCAGAACCTGCATCTTGCCTTCGTCCTGCGTCAAAAGACCAACCATGATCTTGATCAAAACCGATTTGCCAGTCCCAGATTTACCTAATACTACAACATTCTCACCTTTGTACAAATCCAGATCAACGCCCATGAGCACATCAAGGTCCCCAAAAGACTTCATTAACCCTCTTACTTCTACTACCTTTTCTCTCATAGCTTAGGACAATCTAATGAAGTTAACAATCTGTAAGGCCAACAACTCTTCAATGAAGATCAAAAACATCGCCAAGACCACGGAAGCATTGGCTGCTTTGCCTACCCCTTCTGTTCCTTTAGAAGAATGATAACCTTTATAGCATCCAACTATGCCAATGGTAAAACCGAATACCAATGACTTTAATATGGAAGAAAATATATCCAAAAAAGATATGGCCTCAAATACCTGTACAAAATAGGTGGAGAAACTCACGCTTTCATTGCTACTGACAGAAAGGAATGCTCCCATCAGTGCCACAAAATCCGTATACATCACCAAAATAGGAATCATAAAGGTCGTTGCCAATACTCGTGTCACCACTAAAAACTTAAAAGGATTGGTGGCTGACACCTCCATGGCATCAATCTGTTCTGTCACTTTCATAGATCCTATTTCTGCCCCTATACTGGATCCCACCTTACCAGCAGCAATCAGTGCAGTCACCAAGGGGCCCATTGCCCTCACAATGGCAATGGAAATCAATGCTGGTAACCAAGAAGTAGCCCCAAATTCCGAGAGAGAAGGTCTTGACTGGTTAGTAAAAACAATACCTACGATAAAGCCCGTCAAAGAAATCAATGGCAATGAATTATATCCGATTTGATAACATTGCCTGATAACTTCCTTAAACTCATAGGGTGGAAACCACACCTCCTTAAAGAAGCGCCTCACAAACGAAAAAGCGTCTGCAAGACCTAGCATCATTTTATCTATCTTGGGGCTTAGAAAATGCTCTTTGTTAGTTGATTTGTCAGCCATAAAATTTAGATGAAAGTGCGAAACTAATAATTTTAGCCCGATAAGACTTATTTAAAAGAGATTATTCCACTACAAAATATCTGCCAAGGCCTCTTTTTTTAATGGCTTTACCAAAAAACCACTTACCATGTCATATTGTTTACTCCTCTCTTCATCACGAGGATCTATTGAGGATGATAGCATCTTAACTTCTAAGTTCAAACCCAATTCAATCATCTTATCTAAAAATTCCCAACCCTTCATTTCAGGCATGTTAATATCCAACAAAAGCAGGTCTACAGAATGATCGCCCAACCAACTCAGTGCATTCAAAGGATTCTGAAAAAAATACAATTTAAGATTTGGGTTTTCTCCCAATAAAACTCTTTTGTTGATCAAGTGTTGTACTTTATCATCATCAACAATTAATATCGACTTTGCACTCTTGGAGAAACTCCCAGTAAACATTTCCATAGATAAATTTTCTTCGCTTAATACCTCATTCATCTTCTTTACTTCATCATCTAAATCTTCCGATGATTTTTTTAGCATTTCAATAACTTCTTCCTTTGCTTTCAAACCCGATTCAAACAAATGAATAATTCCCAAAATATTAGAAAGAGGCCTTCTGATATTGTGTGAGTTCATTTGAGAAAACATTCTTAGCTGATTATTCTGTTTTTTTAGATTATTATTAAGATTGACCTTATCCATTAGATTTTGGTGCAATTTAGTATTGTCAACTGCAGCTACCATCACCATTTTTTCACCTCCTCTTTTAAAAGGAACTGTGAACAAATCCACCATCCTTAAATCTCCGTTTTTATCCTTTATTTTCAGGTTTCGAACCTCGTGATTTTGGCCAGAAAAAACGATCGCAACATCAGCGTCTTCCATTGAAAAAAAATCAGCCAAAATCGGCTCAGTGCCATCATTCAATTTATTAGCAAAATACTCTTCAGCCATTTTATTGGAAGAAGTTATTTTTTTCCCTTCTTCATCTACAATCCACATACACATCGGGATATTCTCAAATACTGCAGAATAACTGCTCCAAACTAGCTTATCCGTTTTCATCGATTTGTCCATTAAGACATAAATCAAAAGTCCGGAAAGAAACACAAACAAGACTGCTTTGAAAATTTCTAGTCCAGTAGAGTTTCCAATATTTAACCATGATTGAAGTTGCTCCAAATATAAGGAAGAAAAGACTACCCAACAGCTTCCTATTACAATGTAGACTAAAGTAATTTTTAAACTTGATTTCATTTAGAATGTAGCTAAATACACAAGTTAAAAAAATATCTTAACAAACACGTTCTAAAGCTCAATTAGGACAAACAATTTTGATTAAGTTTAAACTAAATTATTTAGATAAAACTAAATTAGGTCAAACTAAAAAAGGCATAAAAAATTATATATCAATCACTTAAATAATATTATATAAAGTGAAATATAGTAATGTATTTAATAAAATTAACCTACTCCCTATTAAGAAAAATAGAAGGCTAAAAATTGAATAATTTACCTTTCCCACTTCTTAAATAAGCAAAATCAAATTATTCCTTTACTTCATTCCCTTTAAAAACCTGCTCCATCATGACTTCTTCTTCACACCATTTTTAGTATTATATTGACTTGTATATTCTATAAAACCACAAGCATGTTCTTTCCTATTTTACGATTTATTCCCTTGAAAAAACTTAAATAAGTAGCTGTTTTTTGAAACGATATTACGAATCAAACCATGTCAACTAAGGATTCTTTCCATTCAAATAAATGATAAAACACTTCTCATTTATTACCTTAATGAGTAAATTATACATCACCAAAAAGCAGTAATTCTCTATGCTTTTGAAGCCTTAAAAAACTATCATTTTCCCGCAGTATAACAATTAAAATTCGCTATGATGTTGGTGAAATCTTCCTTAAAAAATGATTAAGAGAACTTGCATATTTTCCCATCCAAAACCACTTATAAAATGAATAAAATTCTCCCTATTTTCTTCCTGCTTTTCTTGATTTCATTTCATGTGTTTTCTCAAGAAAAATACGATCCAGAATTGGCTAAAAAATATAAGGCCGATGACTATGGCATGAAAAAATATGTCATTGCTTTTCTTAAAAGAGGACCTGATGTTGCGAACTATTCTGAAGAAGAAAGAGCCGAAATTCAACAAGGACATATGAACCATATTGGCAAGATGGTAGAAAAAGAAAAGTTGGTATTAGCTGGTCCCTTTTTTGGTGATGGTGAACTCAGAGGAATCTTCGTTTTTGATGTAGAAAGTATTGAGGAAGCTCAGCAACTAACCGTCGAAGATCCTGCCATTAAAGCTGGAGTTTTGATCATGGATCTCAAAGAATGGTATGGTTCTGCTGCTGTTATGGCAATCCCAGAAATTCATGAAAAAATACAAAAAGTAGATTTTTAAACATCAACAAAAAGGCTGTCCGTGGACAGCCTTTTTGTTGATAAAATCACCTACCACAGATTTCTTTATATGGACAGTATTTACACTTTTCGAGGTCATCTGTTTGATCAAATGGAACTGTCTGATCGAATATCTCTCCCAATAGCTTTTTCAAGTTTTCCTCAAACTCTTCTTTATGATCCAGGTAATTTTCCAGCTCCTCTCCTTTCGACCTACCTTCTTTGATCTGCAAATAAGGATTGAAATCCTCGTTGAATATTTCACGTAGATTGAAAATTGCAGGCTTTAAGGCCTGTTTATTTTCTGGAAACTTGGCTTGATACAACAAACCATAGATCAAGGTTTGCATAGCGGCCTTGTTCCTCTTTGAGTCTTCCCGATCAAATAAAGAGCTTATAGATGGGAAGCTCTTTATATCCTTTCCCGACTTATAATCAATCAGCCTGACCACTCCATTTTGTTTATCAACCCGGTCAATAATTCCTCTCAAAGCTACCGCATAATGATCTCCATTAACCTCAATAGGCACTGCTGAGCGATATATCATATCCTTTTCCAGTGAAATCAACTCAATAGGAGCGCTTGATTTATCCAATTCCAACAGCTCAAAGATGTACTTTTGCAAAACATCTCTTACTATGGCCAGTTGACCACTCAAGCTCGTATCTGCATCTTCCTCTAAATGATAAAAATCCCTAATGGCTTTTTCAATAGAAGGAGATACGTAGTTTTCCAAATCTTTGAAATCATCCTTAATGATCACATTCCGTCGTTTCCGCTGGATAAATCCCTTGTAAAGGTATTCTAAGCTGTAATGTGCCAAGTTCCCAAATACGGCTGCACTGATTTCCTCCTCTACTTTGTCCTTCTCGCGGATATTGGCCAGATACTGAAAATAAAACTTCAGTCGGCAATCCAACCAAACACTCAAAGCAGATGGAGAAAACGCAGTCACGGATGTACCGTCCTCCTGAAGAACATATTTAGAAAGCAAATAACTTATTTCGGGCGTTTTTTGGATAGTAATTGGCTCTGCTGGTTTTACATCAACAGGTACAAACACCACCTCCTCCTCTATCCACTTATCCAACTCTGCCATCAACTGCTGTATATAACGACTCTTTTCACCTACTTTCCCTTGATCTGATGAGGTAGAATAGATCAAATGAACTTCTTGTGCCCTATGAAGCAGTCGATAAAAAGTATAAGCATAAATCGCATCATTTTGCTCCTGAACGGGTAATCCAAAGGCCTTTCTAACATTGAAAGGAATCAGGGAATTCATTGCTCCAGATGGAGGAAAACTTCCCTCATTCATATTGGCGATGATCACTCTTTTGAAATCCAGATTTCTTGACTCCAAAACGCCCATTACCTGAAGACCAGCCAAAGGCTCTCCTTCAAAAGGTAAGCGAACCTCTCTAAAAATTTGTCGAAAAAGCCTAATAAAGAATTCCAAGCTGATTTTTACATGTCCTTGGGAATGGAAAATTTCCTTTAACCTCACCAGTTGTTTGTGACATTGATACAAATAGCTTCTCTGCAGTTTGTCATCTCCCAACCTTTCAACCAATGCCATCATTAACTGCTCGAGATAAGGAAAGATGTCCTTCGAAGCTAGTTTTTTAAAGATCAATTCAAATAGCGAACCTCCTTCAGCTAGTTTGCTAGCAGGAATATAGACTTGGTTTTGCTCTTGGATATTGGCCAGAAGAGATGCTGAGAACTCCTCCTTTCCTGCCTTAAGGTAAGAAGAAGAAAGCAGTTCCTTAATAGCTTGATGATAAAATGAAACCTTTCCATCATCTGACTTTACATACCTTTGTAACTCCAAAACTGCCTCCAAAAACGCATAAACAGGTGCATTTCTTACAGGGTAACCCATTGTAACATTTACCTTATCTATTTGCTCTGGCAGTTGGTGCATTACAGGAAATAACAATTGTTCGTCTGGTAGGATAACCACTGTTTCTTCCAGTGCTTCATTCGAAGGCATCTCATCCAATACCTTGCCTATCAAGTTGGCCTGATTGACCTTTAATGGAGTGACATATACTTTTATCTTAGGAGGCTTAGCCTGGATATATTGTGGTAGTTCTTTTGGAAAAGTAGGTCCAAACACCTTATCCTTACGGTAATCCCTAAAAAACAAACCTGCTTCCTGTTGCTTATTTTGTGTATAATAAGCATCCAAGTCCCAATAAATTTCAGCCTCAAACTCACTGATAAAGCGCTTGATTAACTGCTCTTCAGTTCCTGTAAAAGCATTAAAGCCGACAAAAACATAACGCTGGTTGGGTTTCTCCAATTCGTCAAGTCGCTCTGCCACTTTCCTGTAGAGTTTACCCGAATATGCCATCCCCAGTACATCCAACTCTTTGTTAAATCGTTCATATAGCGGCAATAGCAGTTGCCAAAACCTTAAAAACTTGTCCTGATGGCCTCTACCCTCATTCTCAAAAGCTTTCCAAAACTGTTTGATCAATTCAATTTGACCATCAGTCAAAAAGCTAAGATCGGATTCTATCTCTTTTATTTCAGAGAGCAGTTGATAAATCTTATTGGGGTTTACAAGAAACTGATCTACATCGTTAAAATCTTTCAAGATCATCTCACCCCAATAGTAAAACCGATCAAATGGCTCCGGATCAGGCTGAAGTTCTTGATAAACTTTATAAAGTTCAAATATCAAAGTAAGCTGATCTGTGGGACGCTGACCTGAAAGCTCAAAGAAAAGATCTTCTATGGTCTTCACAGCCGGCATCCACTGAGCTTTATCAATCAATTGCCCCAAATGCTGCACAAAAAACAACCCAGCACGTCTATTTGGCAAAATTACCGTTAACCCTCTTAGGTCTCCGTAACGATCCAGCAAGTCAGCCGCTGTCTCTCTTAAAAATCCATTCATCTCAATTTACTTCTATAATTTTGCCTGTTTCCAAATAACATAGATATCCTTTCACCAAATAACTACCTAAACTAGCCACCAAAGCCATATACTCTCTCACTTGCTGTATGTACTTCTCTTGTTCCTCTCCTGTCTTAAAATCCACAACAATTGCCTCATTTCCTCTAATAATCACTCTATCCGGTCTTTTTTGTCTACCTCCCGGAAGTAAGATACCCTGTTCTGAAAGCATGATTCCTTCCCCCTCAAACCAAGAATTGAACATGGCATTGGCAAATAATTTGTCCAATTGCTGTTTGACCACTGCTTTTTCATCTGCATCCAAGCGACCCTCAAAATAGAAAGTCTGTAAATAATCTTCTGCCTGCTGTTGAGTAGATGATCGTTCCAACAATTCATGAATCAAAACACCAAAATTCCTCTTCTGTCTTTGGGCCAAACCTTCTTTACTAAAATCGACAGCATATTTCTTAACTTGGAGTAAATCCCCCCAATTTCTATATGTCCAAGAAAATTGAGATTCGGAAGGCTTCTCATGAACAGCAATGGAAGGCTTGACAGGCCAATTACCCCAATCAAAAACTTTTGACTCTTGGTCATAATATTGACTTAAATCCTCGACATCAGACTTTAAAAGGCCATTTTCTAAAATATCATAAATATTTTTCTCCACTGGATTCAAGGAAGCCGATTTACTTTTGGTGATTTTGTATGGACTTAGTGCCCAAAGAAATTCTTCTGCCCTCGTCAGGGCAACATAGACCATATTCAAAGTATCCAGATAGGCCATCGTAATTTCTTCCTGATGAACAGGCTGAAAAACTGAATCCGCCAGTTCTTTTCCCAAACTTAATGGAATAATAGCCTCAACACCTTTTTCAGCATCACGAAACGGGGACCAAATGATGTTATCCTTTTTAAAATCTATAATTTTCCAACTTAAAAAAGGGATCAAAACCACCTTGAACTGCAATCCCTTGGATTTATGGATAGTCATGATTTTCATTGCATCATGACCTTCGGGAATTTTTACCGTTCTTTTAAGGCTGTTTTCCTCCCACCAATTGAGAAAACCAGCCAAATCTGCCCTATTGTTGGAAACATAATCATAAACAGCTTCCTTAAACCCAGATATATAGGCCAGTTCTAGTTGTAAAGTATAAAAATCCAGCAACACCACTAATTCCTCCACAAGCTCCATTAACGGCAGTTGCGTTAGATACGGTTGTTTCTCCAAAAAGCTTGTGATCTTTGTATCCAACCAATCTGGTTTGGAATCAGAGGAAAAGACTTCATGAGATATTTCTCTACCGTGAAGACTGCTCCAGTAAAACCACATCGTTTGAAATGGCACTTGGTCATTTGGGTCTGAAAGGTATTGCAAACCTGCAACAATAGCCCTCACAGTAGCCGCTCGATCCAAAAACATAGATTCGTCAGAAACCACATCTAAGTTGTATCCCAAATCCGGATGTTCGTTTTTATATGCCATCAAAGCATCATTGATCATTGCTCCTTGGTGTTTGGTCCTAACCAAAAAAGCAATATCCTTAGGTGCATAGCCATGATCTTGTAATTCCATCACCATCTCGGGAATTCTTTCAAGAACCTTTTCATTAAACGCCAAATCCTCCTCACTGCCATCCTCGAAGAATTCCATCCTTACCCGACCTCGATAGCTACTGTCTTGCTTTTTAGAAGATACTTTTTGACTGACATCCTGGTAGGCCTTGGTCAAAATATCCGAACTTTCTAGACCTGTTTCTTGCTCAAAACTGTTTTGAAGCTGAAGTGGAAGCGCATTGAATAGGGCATTGTTAAAATCAATGATATTTGGCAGGCTTCTATAATTGGTGTCTAAATTCTTCACATCAATTTTCTGCTTTCCTATATCCTCTTCTACCTGCTCCAATAATAACTTCATATCTCCCCCTCTCCACCGATAAATAGACTGCTTAACATCTCCTACCAATAAGTTTTTGTTATTGGTGGCCAAAGAGTTCTCCAATAATGGCTTAAAACTCTCCCATTGAAAGCCGGAAGTATCCTGAAACTCATCAATCAAAAAGTGTTTGTATTGATTACCAACTTTTTCATAGATAAATGGAGCATCATTTTCTTTGGTGATTTCCTTCAAGAAATCATTCGCATCAGATATCATTAACAAGTTTTCCTCATCTTTGAGCTCCCTGAGTTCATCCAGCAGGTTTCTAAAAACCCCATAAGCATAAAAGTTCTTGCCAATGGCTTTATAGGTCAGCCATTCCCTCCGTAAAGGCTCAAATTGACCTAAGGCCTCTCCCAGTCCATCATGATAGGCTGAAATGATTTGCTCTTTCAATTTACTGGTTTTGGTAAACCATTCGTTTTCGTCATTGATGGCCTTTTTTCTTGCAGGTGACAGTTCTGGAATTAACTCATCTTTATTACCCAATTTGTCAAATACTACTCCGATACCTCTTGCGCCACCTTTGAAATCTGTCCAGTTTAATCCCTGTTTTTCCCGAATCTCATTTGCCCTTTTTTTCAAACTCAATACTTCTGATTCAAGTTCTTTCTGTTTTCCTTTTAAATAGGATTTAAATGCCTCTACGTGCTCTTCATCTGACAAAAACTCACGTATAAATTGTTGGTACTGCTTGAAGTTTTCGGTAAAAATTTCACTTCCAAGACTTTTGATATTACTTCGAATATCCCAAGACTTACCATTTTGAATCTGGGTCAAAGCAAAATCTACCAACCATTTATGCAAATATGGATCTTCCAATACATGCTGCACCACACGGTCCACCACCTGATCCAATACTGCTTCCTGATCCAAGGCCACGTCAAATTTCGCCTGCAAATCTATTTCCCTCGCAAAAGCTCGAACCACTTTTTGAAAAAAACTATCAATTGTGGTTACTGAAAAATTAGCATAATCATGCAGAATCGCCGTTAAGACTAGTTTAGCTCGGACCTTCAGTTCTTCCCCTTTCAAGCCGAGGTATTTCATCAACTCCTGATCCAGAAATTCATCTGGCCTTACCACCTCTTTGATCCTAGCCAGCTCTTCCAATATCCTACTCTTCATCTCTTGGGTGGCCTTATTCGTAAAGGTTACTGCGAGAATTCTCCTAAAGGCTGTTGGATAAGCAAGCGCCAACTTGAGATATTCCAAGGTTAGAGTATAGGTCTTGCCTGACCCAGCAGACGATTTGTAAATAATAAAAGGTTTCGGTTCCATGGCCATTCAAACAATTTAGACAAAACAATGGGATTTTTTACTATTAAAAAAATGAAAGACAAAGACTGTCACTTTTTGGCCTCACAACCAGGTAAATTTAAAATAATGACTATTTTCACAGCCCAAATACATTCATCAAAATCGATTTTACATGTTCTTTTACCCCCAGTTCCTCACTTTTCTAGCGATGCCTTTAACGATTGTCTTGGTGCTTATTTCACTTGGATTTATTTTAAGAAAAAGAAAGTTGGGAAACCGCTTGACACTAACTGGAATTTTGCTTTTGCTATTTTTTACCAACAAGTTCATTTCCAATGCTACTATGAATGCCTGGGAACCTGAATTCAAGTCAATTGCAGATTTACCTGCATATGACTTGGGTATTGTATTGACAGGAGTCACCAACTTGGATAAAACTGCCTATGACCGAACATTCTTTAATAAAGGAGCCGATAGGGCTACCCATGCCATACAACTCTATCAAATGGGCAAAATCAAAAAAATCCTGATTACAGGCGGGCAAGGTCTGAATCCTGCTAATTCAAATACAGAGGCAAAATTACTAGCCAACTTCATGGTCATTGCAGGCGTTGCTAGGCATGATATCATCATAGAGGACAAGGCTGTAAATACCAGACAAAATGCACTTTTTACCTTGGAAAAACTCCAATCAAAATCAATGAAAACAAAATCAAAGTATTTACTAATTACCTCTGCTTTCCATATGAAAAGAGCCAAAGCCTGCTTTGACAAAGTAGGCTTAAGTACTGATACTTTCCCAGTAGATTACTACTCTTCAGATGTTAAATTTGATTTTCAGAATTTAGTTATCCCCACTCCTGATGGACTTATTATATGGACCAAGCTATTCAAAGAATGGATTGGCTTGGTTGTCTACAAAATAGTAGGGTATGTATAAGAAAGAAGTAGAGGATGGGGTAGTTTACTATTGAGCAAACTACCAAGTGGTGGATTTCAGTCCAGGAAGAGCTTTGATAATATCGCTTAAACTGATTTGACCAAGAAGCCTTCCAGCTCTCATAACTGGAAAACGCCTAATCTTCAACTCTAAAAAACGGTGGGCTGCATCAAATATAGTGACGTCAGGCTCCATGGTAATTACATCTCTTGTCATATACTCCCTCACCCTACCGGCTATCCTAGGTGTGTTGTTGTACTTACCTTTGATGACCTCTTTTAAACAATCCACTTCTGAAATAATACCTACTAGATTATTGGCATCATCCAGTACTGGAGCACCAGAAATTTTTTTCTGGGTCAATACTTGTGCCACATAGTCAATCGTATCATCCGGGTGAAATGTCACCAAACTTGTACTCATGTGATCCTGCACCAAAACTGCTTGTTCTGGAGCCTTTTTCGGTTCTGCCAACCGAACTCCTTGGAAACTCTTTACCATAATTATCTCGGGTTTAAATATATACTTTATATAATATAGAAATTAAAAAAGCATACTCAAAACATTAACAAGACAAAATGGATAAAATCAATATAATTTAACACAAAAATAAAACTACACCTAACTTATCACTAGTCAGTACATTTCGCCTTTAGCAAAACGATACCCTTTCCAAAAACCAAAGAATCCTTAGAAGCAAAAATCATCTTACCACTATCTTCTCGTAACGGTCCATACCCTTCTGACACCAAATTATCTTTAAAAAGAAAGGCCACCTCTCTAACCGACTCTTTACCCTCAGAAGTAAAGTTGTAATCTGCTAATAATGTATCTCCTTTCAAGACTCCAGAAAATGTTCCCTTATTTTCATCTTTTTCAAAAAGCTTATAAAGCAACTTCCCTTTTACCTTTTCCTTCTCAATTCTCTCCACCTCAAGCCTTACAGTATCACCTTCATGGAGATAAGCATAACATTGCTTTGAAGGCCCTGAATTTGCAACTTCGACTCCAGATTCAAGGTCTTGCTGATTTTGCTTTGAATTACCGCATCCAAACATTACCAAAAATATCCCAAGACAAATCAGGTAATTTTTCATAAGGTAAGCTATTAGAGTTCAAAAATTATTTCCCTGTCACCCGCAAAAACTTTTCCACTTCTTCTTTACTGACTGATAAAACTTTATCCTGATTTTCAGGAACAGCACTCAATTCCAAATTAGGGTTCCAATATTCGCTGGCTGATTTCCTCCAAACCTTACAGCTGGCATGAACTTCTTTAAGGTTTCCTGTTTCGGCCAAACCTTCAACAAGCTCTGGCTTCATACCTCCACCTGGCATAATAATGATCCTATTGCCCGCTTTATCCAATAGCTTTTTGATCATCTCAAATCCCTCAGTAACTGTATTTTTCCCTCCAGAAGTCAATATTCTTCTAAAACCACATTCAATCACAGCCTCCAAGGATTTCTCCAAGTTTCTGGAGGCATCAAAAGCCCTGTGGAATGTACAAGGCAGGCCTTCCGCTGCTTCAATCAACTGCTCACATGCACCGATATTCACCTCACCCTTTGGAGTCAGCACACCAAAAACAAATCCATCAGCACCGTGTTCTTTGAGGATTGAAATATCCTCTTTCATCACTTGGAGCTCATCATTGGTATATACAAAGTCTCCACCTCTAGGCCGGATCATCACAAATATCGGAACTTTAACCTTACCCTTTAGGTACTTCAGTGTACCAACTGTAGGTGTTTCTCCCCCTTCTAGAAAATCCGAACACAACTCTAGCCTATTGATACCATACTCTGAAGCTTTAATGGCCGCTTCAACTGTAAATACCGGTGCTTCTAAAATAATTGATGACATAACTAATGATTAATCAAAATTTGCTTTTTGAATCCACAAGTGCTTTGCCTCCTTTATGGTGCATCGCAAAGTTAAATCCTGGGTGAACAGCATAAGCACCATGCTCGCCATCTTTGTTCATGGCCAAAAAGCCAGCTTGAATCCCATCTATTCCTTTATTCTTTCTAATCAATCTTTTAACCGCTTCTTCACATGCCTCTTGAGGAGTCCGTCCTTGACGCATCAATTCCACAATAAGGAAACTGCCGCACACTTTGATGATCGATTCCCCCAATCCAGTGGCAGTCGCAGCACCAACTTCGTTGTCCACATACAATCCAGCTCCGATAATCGGGCTATCTCCCACTCTTCCGTGCATCTTATAAGCTAAGCCACTTGTAGTACAAGAACCCGCTAAATTTCCATTTTCGTCCAAACCTATCATTCCAATAGTGTCATGATTTTCTATATTGATAATAGGCTTGTACTCCGATTTCTCTTTCCATTTTATATAAGCCTTCTCTGCGGCCGGACTCATTTTTTCTTCTTCAATGGGAAATCCCTCCTGAATGGCAAATTGCCTTGCACCTTCTCCAGCCAACATCACGTGGGGGGTGCCTTCCATCACTTTTCTGGCCAAAGAAATAGGATGCTTTACCTGTCTCACGAAGCATACCGACCCACATGAACCGTCTCCTTTCATAATGGAAGCATCCAAAGTCACTATTCCTTCTCGATCCGGTAAACCTTGAAGTCCTACGGAAAGGTTTTTCAAATCAGACTCAGTCACCATCACACCTTTTTCTACCGCATCAACGATACTTCCAGTCTCTCCCAAGACTTCCCAAGCCTTATCATTAGCTGCCATACCATGGTTCCATGTTGATAAAATCAAAGGCTTATGCTTTTCCCTTTTCTTAAAACCATTCAAAGACATGGCCGAACTAACTGTTCCCGGAAGGATTAAAGCCGAAGACAAAATTGTATTTTTCAGGAATTTTCTTCTATCTGACATGGGTGTAATGCTTAGTTTAATCTTTATCTCGAAAATTAGAAAATTTTAAAGATAAATAACATTTTTACCCCTATTAATTAATCTATTTTTTTAAACAACTAAATCGATTAAAGAATAAATTTTCACCTAAGTCTATCACAAAAAAAGCACCCCTAAAATCAGGGGTGCTCTTGATACACATTACACGTTTACTCACCTAATCGCTTCTCTATATTCTGCTTCCTGGAAATAATCCTTAAATTCCATATCTGTTGCGGCCCTCCTCTTAAGAAATGGACTTCTCTGCACTGCTTTTTGAAGGTTTTCATAAAGTCTTTCCTTATCGCGATTTTGAGCCGCTACCAAAGCCAAGCCATAAAAAGCATAACCAAACTCCATATTGCTTAAGGCACTTTCCTCAAAGGCGACAGCTGCCTGGGCATATTCTTCGGCCAAATAAAAGGCCAAGCCCATATTGAATAAATTGGTAGCTGTCTCTGGAGCCTCTTTCAATCTGAGCGTTGCCAATTTATAATCACCTCTTATTATATCAATTGCCCCTCTTTTCCCCTCATTGAAGCTATTAAACTCAGGATTGTCCTGAGACAAAGCACTTGCCTCTGAGATTTCTATATAAGCAGCCCCATAATCTTCTCTCATCAAATAAGCCTGTCCCATATTATGCCTTGCAGCAGCGCTTTCATTGATATCATTGGACATTCTGAACAGATTCATTGCCTCTGTTACTTTATTGTTTTTATCGCTGACCTTGATCATACGATGCGCTTGATTTAAATAAACCACTCCGAGATTGTTGTAGGCCAAAGCTGATCCATGTTTGAAAATCATGGCTTCATAAAGAATCTGCTTTTCTTTCAATCCTGGATTAAATTCGGCAGCCCTGGCCAACTCCGCTTCTGTCAGTTCATCTCCCTGAGCAGTACCATTAATATAGAGGTTAGCCAAACCGGAAATTTCCGGGTCAGGTCTTCTGTCCTTGGCCATCATAAAAGCTACCTGCGCCAGTTGCATTTGATCAAATTTATCCCTGGAAAAGATTTTATAAGATGGGAGCTCTTTGATTGCATTCACTTTCTCTTCATAAGAGGCATCTCCATAGATAATATCAAAATACTTATCCTTTTCGGTCATATCAATTTTATTGAAAGTTCTCAAAAGGTGCCTGAACAACAACCAGTCAGGCTCTTTTTGGGACATTTCAAAGGAAATTGCATTGACATTCCCTTGGTATCCTGCCTTTTTGAGCTGGTCTTTCAAATAGGATTCAATAGCTTGTGCTCTTTGTGAAGAAAGTTTGATATAATTGGGTTCATCAGGTGATGCCATCCCTTGAATCAAAATGGTATTAATAGGTTCTCCCTTGGCAGCTATAGACTCAAACTCTTTCTTAAAGGCATCATTACTTTCTGAAGGATTAATCTGAGCAGAATTTTTGGAGAAATAATAAGCAGATTCATAAGCCGCCATATTCAAAAATGCTTCGTCGTAAGCCATATAAGCCCCCACTTCCGGAATACTTTCCCCTGGGGCAAATTGCCCTACCCTTACCAGTTTAGGCGTGCTAACAATGCCCTCAGCCAATTGTATATAAGGTGTCGTGAAGCTCTTTCCTGACTCTACCTCTTCCAATAAACCTTTCACCCTCAACTCTCCCCGATCCATTCCTTCCAAGTAAGGAAATGACATTTTTTCTATGATCTCCACTGAAGTTCCTGATGCTGCCAAGTCACTGGCATCTACCTCGATTTCCTCCAACGGCAGCGCTCCCTCACCATATTGATATTCTGGCAATAAGGTATAAGTGTTTTTTTCAGAAACTAAACCTGCAGGTATAGTTGCCCTTAAAGTAAAAAGTACTGAGTCTTTGTGTAATACTAGCGGATTTTTATCTACGGTTACTTTTGGTGCTCCTGCAGTGTCAAAAAGATTTTTAGTGCTACAGGAACCCAAAACAACTAATACACAGACCATTATAAATTTCAGGCTATAATTCATAAACTGTTTAAGCTTAGGGTGGTTTATTAGAATATTCATTATATTTTCACTACTTTTAAACGTTATTTTAAAATTTATAAAAATGGAAAAACTGAAAATATTCTTTGAAGACAGGGCATTTGGGGTTTGTTCCAAATTGGGAGAAAAGCTGAATTTTCCTATTGACAGCATCCGTTTGTTCTTCATCTATTCCTCTTTCATTACATTGGGATCACCTGTAATCTTGTATGTTACTATGGCCATGACAATGAAAATCAGAAAGTACTTCAGAAAGAGCAATAACCCTGTACTTTTCGATTAAACTTCTGAATAATATTTTTTCCTTTTTAAGTAATAAGAAAGCACTATAGAAAACACTTGCTTACTAGCTTTCTGGAAAGGCAATTTTGATGCCAAAGGAGCTTTCCTTTCCATCTTAGCGCTCATTTTAAAAAAGTCTCTATAAGCTTTAATCACCTGCTTGGCATGTTCTCCTTTTCCAAAAAGACCAAAATGAAGAATTGCGGCCAGATCAAAAAAAACTCTTAACATCATTACTTTAAAGAACCCCCAACTGTTCAAGTTCCTATAAAGCATCAACAAGTTGTTTCTAAAATTAAGGTAAGTTTTAAATGGGCTTGTCCGTGACAAGGTTCCTCCTCCAACATGCTTCACTTTTATCCCACCGGTATACCCCAACTTCCATCCATTTCTTGACAGTCTCCAGCACAAATCTATCTCTTCCATATGTGCAAAAAACGAAGATTCAAATCCTCCAACAGCATGAAACAATTCTGCTTTAATGGCAAAACAGGCACCTGAAACCCAATCCACTTGTACATCCCCGTCGAATTGACCTTTATCTTCTTCAATTGTTTCCAATATTCGCCCCCTACAAAATGGATAGCCCAGCTGGTCAATGTATCCACCTCCCGCACCAGCATAGTCAAACACTTTAGGGTTTTGCTGAGATAAAACTTTGGGTTGAACAGCCGCATACTCCCTATGCTTCTCCAACCATTTGATCAAAGCGCTATCCCAATAAGGAGTGACCTCCACATCGGAATTAAGGAGAATGTAGTAACTATATTGCCCTTGGATTCTTTTGAGCGCTTCATTGTAACCTTGACTGTACCCTAGGTTTTCATCCAGCTGAATTAGCTGAAGCGATTTAAAATGAGATGATAAAAATTCCTGAGAACCATCATTGCTACAATTGTCCGCAATGATGACCTCAAAATCACTGTTTTTCAAAACAATGGGAAGAAATTTTTCAAGCATATCCTTCCCATTGTAATTGAGTATGACGATGGCTGCGTCTTTCATTAAAACATATTTCCTAAGTCCATTCCGGGGATATTGGGCATCATCCCTTCAGTGGCCTGCTTCATTTCTTCTTTGATCTTGAAATCAATACTTTCAAATGCCTTATTGGTGGCTGCAACGATAAGGTCTTTAAGCATGTCTTTATCCTCTGGAGTAATTAGGCTATCATCAATAGCTATATCTACTATCTTTCTATGACCATTGACAACTACCTTGACCATTCCTGCTCCAGACTCTCCTTCTGCAGTCAAATGAACCAGCTCAGCCTGCTTCTCTTTGATCTTGGCCTGCGCTTCCTTCACCTTATTCATGATATTCATAAAATCAAACATATCTCTTCTAATTAATGGAACTTCAAATATAATTGATTTAGCATTACTGCATAGAAAACAAACACAGAATATTATAATTTATAAACAACAAAAAACAAAATATTAAATCAAACTTTATAACCAATCGAAATATTAATCCAATATTTCAAACTTTATACAACAATATTCGATTAAAGGAATATATACTCTAATAATCACATATCGCATCTACTATGAACGTGATAGAAAATATTGAAAAAGAAAATATTCCTAACCTCAAGTTTAACAGAAAAGAGGTTTTGGAACGACAAGAAGATATTGAAACGAGGATGAGCCACCTATATCGCGGATTGCTATTAGGGAACTTGTTACATGAAAAAGTAAAAATTATTTTCGAATCTGCAGATCAAAAGATTTACCAGGTAAACACAACTATTTGGTCAATAGCATCGGATTTCATTACCCTCAAGGGAAGCGTAGCCATTCCGGTGAATTCGATCTTAGAAGTTGATTAAGGTAATTTATCCCCGAAGATAAATTTGGTCAGTGCATAGCTCTCATTATCCTATAATGATGCTATGCACTTTTTATTACTTTCCAGTCGATAATCAACTGGCCTTAACAATACCAATTACTTCTTCTAAAGAATGCATCTCCTGCTCACCTGTCTTTAGGTTTTTCAAGGTCACCTTATTCTGGGCAATTTCTTCAGAACCTACCATTACCACAAATGGCACCTGCTTCTTATCAGCATAGTTAAACTGCTTTTTCACCTTGGCATAATCAGGATATATTTCAGCAGAAAGCCCAGCACTTCTCAATCCATTCAGAATTTTCAACCCATAATTTCTTCCTTCTTCATCAAAATACCCAATCATCACATTAGTGGATTGTGTTTGCTCCTCCGGAAATAAATTCAATTCCTCCAACACATCGTAAATCCTGTCTACACCAAAAGAAAAACCAACACCAGAAACACCTTCCAGACCAAAAACTCCGGTCAGGTTATCGTATCTGCCTCCTCCACTTACAGAACCAATCGACACATTATTTACCTTCACTTCAAATATTGCCCCAGTATAATAACTAAGGCCTCTGGCCAATACCACATCGAAATCCACATGCTCCTGGCCTTCACCAAACTCAGCCAGTAGCTTCAACACTTCTTCCAATTCCGCCACACCCTTCAAGCCTTCTTCACTTTCAGAAAGGAAGCCATTCAAAAAAGCTAACTTTTCATCATTACTTCCAGACAGGTCAATAATTGGTTCCAATTTTTTTACTGCATCTTCTGTAAAACCTCGCTGAGTCAACTCTTCTTGTACCTTTTCCCAGCCAATTTTATCCAGTTTATCTATCGCCACACACAATTCTCCCTCTTTACCAGGTTCGCCGATAACCTCCGAAATCCCGGTTAATATTTTACGGTTATTGATTTTAATATCATAGTCCTCCAGTTTCAATTCAGCAAAGACCCTTCTGATCATCAAAAGTATCTCTGCTTCACAGATCAGGCTATCCGTCCCTACCACATCCGCATCACATTGGTAAAACTCACGGTACCTTCCCCGCTGAGGTCTATCAGCCCGCCAAACGGGTTGGATCTGAAAACGCTTAAAAGGAAAGGTCAACTCATTCCTATTCATCACCACATATCTTGCAAAAGGAACTGTCAAGTCATAACGCAAGCCTTTTTCAGCTACTTTGGGAAGCACAGTGGCTGCTCCTTTTTCCAAATCCTCTCCATTAATCTTCTTGAGAAAATCCCCACTGTTCAACACCTTGAAAAGTAGTTGGTCTCCTTCATCCCCATATTTTCCGGTCAAAACAGAAAGGTTTTCCATAGAAGGAGTTTCCAATTGCTGATACCCAAAAAGCCTAAAGGTAGACTTAATGGTCTCTAAAATATAATTCCTCTTGGCCATCTGTATTGGGCCAAAGTCTCTGGTTCCTTTTGGTAAAGTCGGTTTTTGGATACTCATGAATGCTAAATTTTGCCCAAAGGTAAAAAATCTAAGTGATTATGAGAAAGTTTTAATCTTTCCCCTAAAACCAATCGATGTTTATAAAAGGTAACACGAGATATTAGCCCGAACAAGTAAGGGCTAAATCAGTCAAAACTTAAGGGAAACAAAAAAAGCCATGGACTAGCCATGGCTCTCAATCTCTGAGAATTCTTCTCTTATGTGTATATTTTTTTCAAATTAGATCAGTTTATAATCCCAACATCACAACAACAAAGCACTTCTGATCCCTTCAGCTAGCTTTCTTCCCAAAGAAGAATCCCTTACTTCCGCAGATTCTGTTTCGATTGACTTCAAAGAAGTTTTTCTTCTGATGATTTCCCATACATTATCTTTGGCCTCTCGCTCATTGCTTGCCTCTGTATGAATCTGAAACTCTACATCATTAATTTCAATTTTAATAAGATATTTCATAGCTACATGTGTTTTAAGCAGTACTTAAATAAAACAATATTATTTTCTTCATTACACTTTCGTGTCTCCCGCCGGAAACCCGGCCGCAATTTAAATAAAAATCTACAAAACATTTTTTTGTAACCTAATATTTGCATTTCGTAAATATACACAATTTACTTTACTTACAAATTATTTTTCACTTCAATACAGTTTTTTGTATCAGAACACTTACTTGTTATACGATATTTTTAAGATCGCGGATGCATCAACTTTTACAATGATTGTTCCAAAAATGATACCAAAAACTTAAGACATAATGAAATAAACATTAAAAACCTGTAAACAACAGCGTTAAAAAACCAGATAATCCGCTCTATTGAAACAATAACTCTTTACTAAAAATCAATGGCAATCTGCCGCATCAACACCTTAAAGCTGTGCTGCCTTTAAAAATATTCTTCGTTTTAAAGTAGCACATTTATACCATTGTACCAAGCTTTTTATAAAATTATGAACGATGCAAAAAGACCAACCTTTTACCCACAACAAAACAACCTCCATCTTTGAAAAACACCCAAATTTCAAAGACCTAGCTCCCTATCAACCCATAACAAACTACAAACCAACAAGTTGCAACTGAAGTTAAAAATAACTCATCCCTTGATTTTTAAGCGGTTAACTTTATAAACTTTATAAATGCTTAACAGGATTACCGAATTTTCTTCGTACTTTTGCAACTTAATTAATCCTTATCATGCAGAATATTCGTAACATCGCGATTATCGCACACGTTGACCACGGCAAAACAACACTCGTGGATAAAATCATTCACGCTTCAAAAATCTTCCGTGAAAACCAGCAGTTTGACGACTTAATCCTTGATAACAACGACTTGGAAAGAGAAAGAGGTATCACTATTCTTTCTAAGAACGTTTCCGTAAGATATAAAGACATCAAAATCAATATCATTGACACCCCAGGTCACGCCGACTTTGGTGGAGAAGTGGAAAGGGTATTGAAAATGGCTGATGGTGTAATCCTTTTGGTGGATGCATTTGAAGGCCCAATGCCACAAACCCGATTTGTATTGGGCAAAGCATTGGATTTAGGTCTTACCCCTATCGTAGTAGTTAACAAAGTGGACAAACCAAACTGTCGTCCAGACGAAGTTCATGAGGCTGTTTTTGACCTGATGTTTAACTTGGATGCGACAGAAGAGCAGTTGGACTTCGTGACCATGTACGGTTCTGCTAAGAACAACTGGATGGGCCCTGATTGGCAAAACCCAACTGATTCCATCTTGCCTCTTTTGGACACTATCATAGAGCACATTCCTGCTCCGATCATCGAAGAAGGCACCACACAAATGCAGATCACTTCTTTGGATTACTCTAACTTCGTGGGTAGAATTGCTATCGGCAGGTTGAAGAGAGGTACTTTGAAGGAAAATGCTCAGGTTTCCCTCTGCAAAGCAGATGGATCCATCAAAAAAGTAAGAATCAAAGAACTTCATGTATTTGAAGGCCTTGGAAAAAATAAAGTAGAGTCTGTTCATCCAGGTGATATCTGTGCCATTACTGGAATTGAGGATTTTGAAATTGGCGATACCATTGCTGATCTTGAAAATCCAGAACCACTTCCTAGGATCGCTATCGATGAGCCAACTATGAATATGCTCTTCACGATCAACAACTCCCCTTTCTTCGGTAAAGAAGGTAAATTTGTGACTTCCCGTCACTTGAGAGACCGTCTTTTTAAAGAAATGGAAAAGAACTTGGCCCTTAGGGTAGAGACTACTGACAATGAAGATAAATTCATCGTTTTCGGACGTGGTATTCTTCACTTGTCTGTATTGATCGAGACCATGAGAAGAGAAGGCTATGAACTTCAAGTAGGCCAGCCTCAGGTAATTTACAAAGAAATCGACGGTGTGAAACACGAGCCAATTGAATCATTGGTAGTAGATGTTCCTGAAACCACTTCCGGTAAGGTAATCGAATTGGCTACCCAGCGTAAAGGTGAACTTTTGGTAATGGAGCCAAAAGGTGACCTTCAGCACTTGGAATTCCAAATCCCTTCAAGAGGTTTGATTGGATTGAGAAACAATGTACTTACGGCTACTCAGGGTGAAGCCATTATGAACCACCGTTTCATCAAGTACGAACCTTTCAAAGGAAATATTCCTGGCAGAACCAATGGTTCCCTAATCTCTATGGAGTCTGGTCCTACCACAGCTTATGCTATTGATAAGTTGCAGGATAGAGGGGTATTCTTTGTGGATCCAGGAGAGGAAATCTATGGTGGCCAAGTGATCGGAGAACACTCCAGAGACAATGACATCGTGGTAAACGTACAAAAAGGTAAGAAATTGACCAATATGCGTGCTTCAGGTTCCGATGACAACTCTAAAATTGCTCCAGCTAAGAAATTCTCTTTGGAAGAATCTATGGAATATATCCAAAAGGATGAGTACCTAGAAATAACTCCTAAGAGCATGAGAATGAGAAAAATCTACTTGGACGAAGGAGAAAGAACCAGAATGGCGAAAAAAGACGCTTAATTTCTATTAAGGTTTTAAATATCAAAAAAGCTCCCCTAAAGAAATTCAGGGGAGCTTTTTTTGTTACTGCTTTTTATAATAATAAATACGCCCCTCAGTAGCTTCACATGAATTGACCAGTTCATCTTGGAAAGTCAACTGCAATTCCGTTTTGTTTTCACCACATACCCAACCTTGCTCTCCTCCCGATTGAAAAGTTAGCACTAAATACAACTTATTCATGCTAGAATTGATCAACTCTGCTTCTCTAAAGGAGTAAGTTCCTGATCCTTCCAAATCCTCATCATCTGCAACAAGCTTTCTCTCAAAAGTACCATCAACCCTAAAGGTATATTCATCACTTAGACCTAGACTTCCTTCCGAGATATGTCCATCCTCAGAATGATAAATCTCACTTAGTTGCCACACACCAATCAGGTCAGCTTCGGGTTTAATATCATCTTCCTTACAACTTGAAAGACATATAGATAAAATCAATATTGGAAAAATCAGCTTTCTCATTTTTGTGACAAATTTAAACCCATATGATTTGAATTCATTGTTTATCATAATACAACCAAGGACCGTCACATGGTGCCCAGTAAACATTGACCAGTTGCCCTTCTTTGGAAATTAACAAAGTCTCTATCTCCTCATTTCCTGAAGTACAGTTTCCAACAATTACATCCCCTTCCAAAAATGTTAAAGATATCATGCCCACATAACCTTCATTCATCTCTTCTGGCACGTTCTCCAAAACATAAGAGCCTGATCCAGATGCTTCATAATCATCATCTTTGGTATACTTTTCAAAAGTACCATCATCAGTAAAGGTGTAAATTTCCGTTCTTTTCAGATCCTCTCCTTCGATCGTTACATCTATCATCGAACCACGACTTTTCACCAACTTCCATTCCCCGGTCAGAAATGATTCTGTAGGATCAATTATTATTTCAGGTTCAGGATCTACCTCAGAACAAGCACTAAAGATCAACAAAAACAAAAAAGGAGTAAACAGCAGCTTTTTCATAATAATAATTTGATTTTAACCTCTATACGAAACCAACGCTTAAAATGTCTCACAAAAACTTATTTTTCATGAATTATAACCCCCATCCCCGAATTTGCTAGCAAATCTCTTGATAACACAGTCTCATTTGTCACTTCCATCTTATCGATGCTCACTTTATTGTCTAAAAGGTCTTGTTTGGTTTGATAGAATACTTCTGCTTCATATACATTGCCTTTTGAGAGAAATGAAAGTGGAATATTGACTTTCCTCTCTGTCCCTGCTGTCAAGGAACCTACATACCAGCTGTCTCCGTTTCTTCTAGCAATAGTAGCATATTCTCCTATTTCCCCTTCCAAAACTTTAGTATCATCCCAGACCGTTGGAATTTGGTCATAAAACCTCAATGCATCACTTCCCTCTATAAATGCATCGTTTTTGCCTGCCCCGCCAGTTTTATTTGGCGACCCCTCAGGACGGTCATACCAGTAGAGGAACTGCCATGGGCTGTACAAGAGAATTGTTTTTGCCATTTGCCCAGCTTTCCCTCCCATATCGTTGACTACTCTATCCGCGAAGAAACAGTTGGTGTAATCTCCTCCACCAGCAATCATCCTGGTAAAAAGCGTAATCAATGTTTGCTCTACTGAAGGACTTTCCTCATCACCCCGAATACCTTCTTGTGTCATCAGGTTGGGATAAGTGCGAGAATACCCTGTTGGTCTATACTCATCATGAATATCAACCATCATTTCATGATCAGCAGCCTTTCTCACAGCATTATGTAACCAGGAAGTCCATTCCTGAGTCCCCACATTTACAAATCCATATTTCAGTCCTTGGATTCCCCAGGATTTATAGAGAGGTAAGATATCATCAAGTTGTTTTTCAAGTGCCCTCCTGTTCACATACAGGATTACACCTACATTCTTACTTTTAGCATAGTCAATTACCTCTTGAAGATCCAATGGTCCTGGAGACCGATTTGGGTCTACTGTTATGGTGGAAGCATCAGATTCATCATGATATTCAGGCCCATACCAACCAGCATCAAACTCGATATATTGCATTTGATGTTCAGCGGCAAAATCCACACAAGCTTTCCCTCCTTGTGTGGTGAGGCTAACCTCTCGAATTACTTTCCCAGGCTTGATCCATGATACATCTTCCAACTGATTGGGGTTATTCAAGTTTTGTACAAAATAATTGTGCGCTAACAGCTCTCCTGGGCTTTGGCCCACCATCACAAAACGCCACGGGGTTTGGTAACTGGCTTTTTTCAAGGACACTTCACTTCCTAAATCAAGCCCGATTGAATAATCCTTATCGGAAGACTTGATAAACTTTGCCCGTGCAAAATCAACCAAGGCTGCTTCTCCCAAAGCCAAATAGGAATTTTCGTTTCTTTGAATCACCAAAGGTCTCTCACAGGCTTTATCTATCTCACTAATGGGTGATTTTCGATAAGCAGACTGGGCCTTTTCACTGACCCATGCTTCATAATCCGCATCAAAATCAAAGCGGGTCAATTCCCTTTTTAACCAGCTTTTATCAAAGAAAACACTATCAAAACTATACCTAAAAGCAAAACCCTCATCATATACCCGGCAGTGAAGCTCCATATTTTGGGCAGGATCTTTATCTTTCTCCAATTTTATAATGGCTTCGGTATACCTGTTTGGAATAAAATGCTTTTCACCGTAAACTGTCTCCCAATCTTCTGAAGCTGCTTTTTTACTTATTCCTACTATTTTAAACCCTTCACTCAAGGCTCCATCTGACAATTGAAATTTAGCTCCTTTCACTTGGAGTAATCTTTCGGACGAAGTAAACAGATCCATGGATATAGCTAAACTATCCTGATGAATCTGAAGTCTTAGGTTTTTGGAGGGACTTTCTAATTCAACTTCCCTGGGTTTACAGGAAATGAAGCAAAAAAAAAACTATAGTAAGCGAAAATAGAACGTTTTTCATTTTGGGTTGGGAATTGGTTTCAATAATCAAAAAAGCAATAAAAAAGGGGAAGCTGATCAGCTTCCCTTTTCAATATAACTAATATTCTAAACTTATTCTCCTTGTGCCAAAGAGAAACCTCTTTCACCGTCAAAAGTATAAAGGTTTTCTATTTTGATAAAATCAAAACCCAATGCCTCTACTTGCTTAAGTATTTCAAGAATCTGTCCATGGGAAATCACCGTTTGGTCAGCATTAAAGAACCTTACTCTCCAGTGATCTGAACAGAAAGTCTCCTTCATGCCATCAGGGTAAACCTTTACCCCTCTGTTGGTGATCAGCTGCATTTTCAAACCATCAGCATCTACAGCCCTTAGCTTGTCACCAATTACATTGGCATCTCTATCATTTTCTTTCCAATCAATGAAAACATCCAAACCGATCAGTTCCTTTTTACATGGCTTTCTTTCTGTCAATTTGATTGCTCCCATATTGTCATCAGCACCATCTCCTTTTTTGAACTCAGCAGGAGTCATGTTTTCAGGCTTTTGACCAAGGCGCTCAATCACTGCTTGCGCAAACTCTTGGGTACCTACCAACTTGGAAGAAACACCTTCTTGATAAATATCTCCTGTGTGGATTCCATCTTCTAAAGTTTTCATCCAAGCATTGGAGATTTTCTCCGCTACCTCAGGTTGGCCGATGTGCACCAACATCATGATGGCACCATTCAACAAACCAGATGGATTGGCAATGTCCTTACCCGCAATGTCAGGAGCAGAACCGTGGATTGCCTCGAACATGGCTACGTCTTCACCCACATTGGAAGAACCGCCCAATCCAACAGAACCAGTAATTTGAGCCGCCACGTCAGAGATAATATCTCCATATAGGTTCAAGGTAACAATCACATCAAACATTTCAGGTTTATCCGCGATCAAAGCCGTACCAATATCAATGATCTTGTGATCCGCTTCGATATCAGGGTACTCTTTGGCTACCTCATTGAATACTTTATGGAAAAGACCATCGGCCAACTTCATGATGTTGTCCTTGGTCATACAGGTCACCTTTTTACGGTTATACTTTTTAGCATATTCAAAAGCATAACGAATGATTTTCTCAGAACCTGGTCTGGAAATCAACTTCAAACATTGGTATACATCATCCGTCTGCCTGTGCTCAATTCCTGCATAAAGATCTTCCTCGTTTTCTCGAATGATCACCATGTCTGTCTCAGGGAAATGCGTATGGATGTAAGGAGAAAAAGCCTTGCAAGGCCTTACATTGGCATACAGTCCCAATGTCTTTCTGGTGGTCACATTCAAACTCTTGAACCCTCCTCCCTGCGGAGTAGTGATCGGAGATTTTAGAAACACCTTTGATTCCCTCAGTGAATCCCAAGCAGTAGGCTCGATACCTGAACTGATCCCCTTTAGATAGACTTGCTCGCCAATCTCAATCACATCAGTTTCTATGGCTGCCCCAGCTGCTTCCAAAATCCCCAGCGTGGCTTTCATGATTTCAGGTCCGATACCATCACCGTAAGCTACGGTTATTTTTCTTTTGGATGACATACTTATCTTATTATAGATTTGAAGTTTCAAAATGTGATACAAAAATATAAAATTTTGCCAGAGATGACCGATTATGAAATGACAAATTGGAGTAAATCCAAGAAACATTTCCAAATTTCAATTTGGTCACTATCAAGGACAATACTTTGCTACCATTGATTTTTGTATGGTTTGCTTTGTGATTGCTATACCACCTTGTATATTTGAATTTAAACATAGGTTTTAAAGCATGGCTGAATCTACCAACATTCTTTCTGAAAATAAAGATGGTATACTTTATCTCACCATCAACCGCGAATCCAAGCTCAACGCAATCAACTTTGATACCCTGGAAGAACTGAAGAACATCTTCAATGAAGTAAGTGACAACAAGTCGATCAGGGCAGTTATTTTGACGGGAGCAGGAGAAAAAGCTTTTGTTGCGGGTGCTGACATCAGCGAAATTGCAGAGCTGAACGAGCTAAACGCCCGTAAATTTTCAGAAAATGGCCAGGAAGTTTTCAGTTTGATCGAATCATGCCACAAACCAGTCATTGCCGTAATCAATGGCTTTGCCCTTGGTGGTGGCTGTGAATTGGCCATGGCCTGCCATATGAGAATTGCAACTGCCAATGCCAAGTTTGGACAGCCTGAAGTTAATCTCGGCATTATTCCAGGATATGGAGGAACACAGCGTTTGACTTTTTTGATCGGTAGAGGAAAAGCCAATGAACTACTGATGACCGGTGAAATGATAGGGGCTGAAGAAGGCAAATCACTGGGACTTGTCAACCATGTCACTGCCACGAAACAAGATGCCATCGAAAAAGCAGAGGAAATCCTCCAAAAGATCATGACCAAAGCACCACTAGCTCTTGGAATGATTGTAGATTGTGTCAATGCCGTCTATAGCAATGATGAAAACGGCTACCTCATTGAAGCCAACAGTTTCGCCCGATGCGTGAAATCAGAAGATTATTCAGAAGGAACAGCCGCTTTCCTCGAAAAAAGAAAGCCCAACTTCAAAGGCGAATAATCCCTGCTTCTGACACCTTATGAGTAAACTCAAAAAACTCGCCGGGCAGACCGCTGTTTACGGAATAAGCAGCATTCTGGGCAGAGTAATTAATTTCCTTCTTCTTCCATTATACATCACCTACCTTTCCAAGGAAGACTTAGGGTCATTTACCGCTATTTATGCCTTCATAGCCTTCTTTAACATCATATTTACCTATGGCATGGAAACCACTTTTTTCAGGTTTTCCACTGGTAAAGGAATAGACCCAAAAAAGGTTTATAACAATGTCCAATCGCTTATCCTCACTACTTCCCTTTCTTTAGGGGCTTTATTGTTTCTAAGTGCCGAGCAAATCAGTATTTGGATGGACTATGAAGGACAAGCCTACCTTTTCAAGTGGACTGCTATGATTTTGACCATTGATGCGGTATTGGCCATTCCATATGCCAAGCTCAGGGTTGAAAATAAATCCCTGCAATTTGCCCTGACTAAGCTCTTCAACATCCTATTGAATGTAGGCTTTAATATTTTCTTCATTGTCATTTGTCTTCATATTAGTGAGGGGCAATATTTAACAAGCTTACAGCCGCTCATCCAATCTTTTTATCACCCGGAATGGGGAGTTGACTATATTCTTTTGTCCAACCTTATTGCCAACGCACTGATTGTACCGATCCTCTTTTTTCTTTCTGGTAAATTCACCTGGACTTTGGAAAAAAGTATTCTTGGCCCTATGTGGCACTATGCCTTGCCTCTCTTGTTTATGGGATTGGCAGGTGTGACCAATGAAGTGTTTTCCCGGTTTTTATTTGAATATATCTTACCAGAAAACTTCTACCCTGGATTGACCTCTAGGGAAGCAGGAGGGATTTTTGGTGCCAACTTCAAATTGGCCATCTTTATGAACCTGATCATTCAGGCATTTAAGTACGCTGCTGAACCCTTTTTCTTTTCCCAAAGTGAAGACAAAAACAGTCCACAATTGTACGCTAGGGTAATGCACTGGTTCATCATCTTTTGCTGCGTTTTGATGATTGTCGTAGCAGTCAACCTCAATATTATTGGTGACCAGATATTAGGCAATAAAGGCTATCAAGAAGGTTTGTCTATCGTCCCTATGCTTCTGATGGGCTATTTGATGTTGGGAGTTTATTTCAACCTGAGCATCTGGTTTAAAATTACTGACAAAACAATTTATAGTTTCTATATCACCTTCACGGGGGCTTTGGTCACTATTCTTGTCATCGTTTTATTGGTTCCCAAATTAGGCTATACCGGAGCAGCACTGAGCACTTTGGCCACTTATGTCGTCATGTCCATCATGTGTTACCTATTTGGCCAAAAATATTATCCCATTCCCTATCAAACAGGCAAAGACATCTTCTACCTGCTAACCGCTTTTGTTGCTGCTTATGTTGGTTTTTATATTGAAGTGGAATCTGGAATTTTAACCTTCTTAATTCGAAACGCACTTCCACTTGCCTTTGTTCTCTTGGTCTTTCTTTTAGAAAAAGAAGAAATCAGCCAACTGAAAAAGAGAATTAGCAAGTAAATAATGTGAAATCACAGGCTATCAAACTGCATTTAGTTTGTTCTAAACAAAGTCACAAAATTTGTATTCCTATTTTTCATCTTATCCATTCCCCCAAAATAAAAATAACCCCCTATCTTTGACTTCAATTAAATATTAAAATTAAAACTTCATGAAGGTAAAAGTCATTAACCAATCAAAACATCCACTCCCTGAATATCAAACCATTCTTTCTGCAGGACTGGATTTGAGGGCCAACTTGGACCAAACAGTAACCTTAGGCCCCCTTGAACGCGTATTGATTGGAACAGGCTTGTACATGGAACTTCCAGCCGGGTTTGAAGCGCAAATTAGACCTCGAAGTGGTTTGGCCTACAAGCATGGCCTGACCGTCCTCAACTCTCCTGGAACCATCGATGCGGATTACAGGGGTGAAATCAAAGTACTATTGGTGAACCTATCCAAAGAAGCATTTGAGATCAAAGATGGGGAACGTATCGCTCAAATGGTTGTCGCCAAACATGAGCAGATCCAATGGGAAAATGCCTCTGACCTTACCGAAACTGAAAGAGGAGCGGGCGGCTATGGCAGTACCGGAAAATCCTGATTATGTTAAATTTAGTAAATGCACTTTTGGCTATTGAACCAAAAAGGCATTAAGTTTGTACGTCACATGGGATATGGAAAACCACCATATTCCTTTAGTACCTTCAGTCCAGAACTTAAGATGAGTTTAAAATCCATAAAGCAATATATCTTCCTAATTGGTATTACTTCTGCCTTTTTGTTTTCCTCCGGTAGTGATTTGTTTGCACAAAAGACAAGATCAAAGAAATCAAAAAAGGAACAAGAAAAAGAAGCTATGGCTGACCGTCTTTTTATTGAAGGCGAAAAGCACATGATACTGGAAGATTATGAAAAGGCTTATTTCTATTTTGACAAAGCACATGAATTGAATCCAGAAGCGGGTGCCATTAATTTCAAAATGGCAGAAATACTGGCCCGTGCCAATCAAAATGAAGAAGCATTGTCTTATGGCCAACAAGCCATCGAGTCCGATCCTGACAATAAATTCTATCATCTGCTGGTAGCAGAGGTTTACACCAAGCAAAATCAACCTGAAAAAGCAGCTGAAATTCTCCAAACACTGATTGAAAGCTCTGAAAGCAACAAGCAGTATATTCTTGAATTGGCCTCTTTGTACCTGACCACCCAACAGTTCGACAAAGCCCTCACGGCTTTGGATGAAGCTGAAGAATATTATGGAGTAGTAGAACAATTATCTGTTCAAAAGCAAAGGATTTACCTTCGCCAAAACAAACTCGATGAAGCTATTGAGGAAGGTGAAAAACTTATTGAATCCAACCCGGGAAACTCCAGGTATGTATTGGCATTGGTTGAGGTGTTGTTCAACAACAACCGAATTGATCAAGCCTTGACCACCGTTGAAAGCTCCCTAAAAGACTACCCAAACCAAGGTGATTTACACCTGGCCACTTACACCCTTTTAAAAGAAAAGGGAGAATTGGAGCAGGCGAGGAAGCACCTTTTCATCGCATTCAACAACCCTGACTTGGAAGGTCAGATTAAAGCCCAAACCTACTCCGATATCATCCAAAAAGACCTCAAAACTGAAGAAAGAGAGACTTTGCTGGATAGTTTGGGAAGCATTATGATGGAAAAGAATCCTAAAGACGCTATCGTGTACACCGTTTTGGGAGACCGCGCCTTATTCAGCCAAGAAAAAGAAAAGGCCATTGATTTCTATCAGCAATCCATTGCCCTAAAACCCAATGACCCCAAAGTGCTCCAAGGTACCGTTAGCTTGATGTTTGAATTGGGGAAAGACTTCAATGACATTGAAAAGTACACCATCATTGGTACAGACGAGTTCGAGGACAAACCTGAGTTCTGGTTTTTTGACGGCACCGCTAAACTGGCGCTAAAAAAATACACAGAAGCGGAAGTCTCGCTCAAAAAGAGTTTGGAGCTGAACAATGGCAAAAACAAACAGCTGGATCAAATGATTTTGGGGCAATTGGGAGACACACTTCATGCCTTGGACAAAGATGATGAGGCTTATGCCGCTTACGAAAAAGTCCTTGCGGAAACACCCAATGATGAACATATCCTAAATAACTATGCCTATTTTCTCAGCCTAGAAAAAAAGAACTTGGATAAGGCTCATAAAATGTCCGCTAAGCTTGTAAAGCAATTCCCTGATAACTCCACTTATTTGGACACCCATGCTTGGGTTTTGTTCCAAATGGAAAATTATCAGGAGGCCAAGCGATTTATGAAGCAGGCTTTGGACAATGAAACATCTCCTAGTGGCGTTATGCTGGAACATTATGGAGACATATTGTTCCATTTGGGAGAGAAGACTGAAGCCGTTAATTATTGGAAACAGGCCTTGAATGGGGAAGAAACTTCTGAAGTCCTCAACAAAAAAATAAAGGATAGAAAATATTATGAATAAAAACTTTTTACTGAGCTTATTGGCTGTTCTCCTGCTTTTGGCAGGTTGCGCCAAAAAGACCAACATCTATTCTTCAGACAATACCATGAGCGAGTTCTCGCCCTCCTATTTTGACTATAATTACCTTAGTGCTAAAGCTCGGATGGTCTTGGAGGAAGAAAATGGAAAAACAACCAGAGGAACCTTAAACCTAAGGGCAAAAAAAGACAGCATTATTTGGTTCAGTATCAGTCCTGGCTTGGGCATCGAAGCCGCGAGAGGGGTGATCACCAGGGATGAAATCAAAGTAAAAGACCGAATAAACGGGCAGGATATTGACTTAACCTTTGATCAATTCCAAAACACCTATGGGCTGAAACTCTCTCTTGACCTTTTCCAAAATGTGTTATTTGCCAACGTACCTAACCAAGTTACATATAGAGATAGGCTACTAAGGGTTGGGAAAACATTTGAGCTTACCCAAAGACGTGATGGAATTATTTACGAGTCTGTTATAGGAGCCCAACATGGAAAAGTGACAGAGCTGAAAACTTCTTCCAGGTACCATAAAGGAAAGTTGACAGCCAGTTATCCTGAATTTGAGGATCTGGAAGGTCAGCCTTATGCCTATAAAATCTTGATCAAGATGTTGATGGAACAGGAATCATCCAAGCTTCAATCTACCTTGGTAAGTCTTGAAGTCAATAAAGTAGAACTGACTGATGACTCTTTAACTTTTCCTTATAATTTCTAATATATGAAGCGTAGCATCTATTTCATTTTTCTGCTATTCTTTGCTTGGACATTTTGCCCAGATTACGCCTCCTTACAGGCACAGACTTCCAAAACTCGTGCGCAGTTAGAAAAGGAAAAAGCAGCCGTTCAGCAACGCCTCAAAGAGTTTGACGAAATATTAAAGAAAACTGCCGCTCGAAAGAAAAACACCATCAGTGAGCTTAATCTAGTTTCCAAACAACTGGAAACCAGAACCACCTTTATCAAAACCCTCAACTCAGAAGTGGTCTTGCTCAACAAGGAAATCAAGGAAACAGACAGCATGATTGCTTCTTTGGAAGAAGACCTTGAAACCTTAAAAGAAGAATACGCACAGATGATCTATGTGTCGGCCAAACTCAATAGGGGCATTACTGTGCTGACCTTCGTTTTCAGTTCATCCACTTTTAAGGAGCTGTACATGCGCTTGAGGTATTTGAAACAATATAGCGAGGCCCGTGAGAAACAAGTCGAACAAATAGAAAAAGTAAGCGCCGACCTCGAGCGACAACAAGAAAAATTGGCTGCCCAAAAAGAGGAAAAACAGCAGGCACTACAAGAAGAACAAAACCAGAAAAAAGAATTGGACTTGCTGAAAAAAGAACAGCAATCCATCGTCAACTCACTTTCTGCCAAAGAAGAGGAAATCAGAAAAGACATTGCTGAAACCAAAAAACAACAAGAAGAGCTTAACCGATTGATCAGAAAAGTGATCGAGGAGGAAATTAAACGAGCAGAAGCCGAGGCCAAGAAAGCCAATTCAAAAACCACCAAATCGGCTGGCACCAGCATACCTTTGACGCCGGAAGCTGCCGCCTTATCTAGTTCATTTGCCGAAAACAAAGGTAAATTACCTTGGCCAGTAGCTAGTGGATTTGTGTCCAAAACCTATGGTAAGCATGCCCATCCCACCCTTAAAGGGATCACTGTTACCAATGATGGGGTGGATATCCAAACCAACCCTGATGAAAATGTGCGAGCTGTCTTTGATGGAGTGGTCACCAAAATCTCCACCGTTCCCGGAATGGGGGGAACCATTATCATCAGGCATGGGGAATATTATACCATGTATAGCCGCCTAAAGACCATTGCTGTAAAATCCGGCCAATCAGTCAAAGCAAATGATAAAATTGGGGAAGTTTCTACTGGCAATGATGGAGTAGCTGAAGTACATTTTCAAACATGGAAAGGACTTCAAGTGATGAATCCATCTATTTGGCTTTCGGGTAAATAGGTAATTGTCCTTTAATATGAGTATCTTTACAAAAAAGATTACGAAAATATAGAGAACTGTACACTATTCCTTTGCGTTAGTAAGACACAGTTATATCTTTGTACCGATTTAAAACTTAAATACGCTTATCATGACTACATTGGGTTTCATTCAGAATATAGGAGGTGGTTCCTTGGTTGTTATCATCCTAGTTATCATTCTTCTTTTCGGAGCTAAAAGAATCCCTGAATTAGCTAGAGGATTGGGTAGAGGCATCAAAGAATTCAAAGATGCTACCAAAGAGATTCAGGATGATATTGAGGAAGGTCTAAAAGACAATAAAAAGAAAAGTTAAAAAGTAACTGACAATTGGAAAAATTCCATTCATTCGACGAAATAAAACAATCGCTTGAAAATAAGGAAACTGACTGTAAGGCGATCGTAAATTATTATCTCAAAAACATTCAAACGAAGGCGCATCTCAACGCCTTCGTTGAAGTTTATGAGCAATCCGCTTTGGAGCAAGCCGAAAAAGTGGACCAAAAAATCCAAGCAGGAACTGCTGGAAAATTAGCTGGTATGGTTATGGGTATCAAAGATGTGCTTTGCTATGCAGACCATGAAGTCAATGCCTCCAGTAAAATCCTAGAAGGATTCCAATCCCAATTTACCGCAACAGCTGTACAAAAACTTATCGATGAGGATGCCATCATTATTGGCCGCTTAAACTGCGACGAATTTGGCATGGGCTCTTCCAATGAAAATACAGTTCACGGAAAGGTGCTCAATGCCCTAGATGAGGAGAGAGTTCCCGGAGGTTCCTCTGGTGGTTCTGCTGTAGCTGTACAGGCCAATCTTTGTACCACCTCTTTGGGGACTGACACAGGAGGATCTGTTCGTCAACCTGCAGCTTTTACCGGATTGGTAGGAACAAAACCTACTTATTCAAGGGTTTCTAGGTTTGGCCTTATCGCATATGCCTCTTCATTTGACACCATTGGAGTTTTCTCCAGAAATGTCAAAGACAATGCCTTGGTAATGGAGGTAATCGCTGGGCAAGACGATAATGACAGTACAGTTTCCCGTAAAGAGGTTCCCCAGTACAGCCAACTACTTGATTTTAAGAAGCCTGCCAAAATAGCCTACTTAAAAGAGACCATTGAGTCTGAAGCGTTACAACCTGAGATCAAGGAACATACCCTTGATGTGCTGAATAAATTAAAGGAAGAAGGGCACCAAGTGGAAGAAGTAGACTTCCCACTATTGGAGTATGTTCTTCCCACCTACTACATATTGACCACCGCTGAAGCCAGTTCAAACCTTTCCCGATTTGACGGCGTAAAATATGGGTACAGGACACCCAATGCCCATAATTTAGAAAGCATGTACAAGCTTACCCGCTCAGAAGGTTTTGGAGAGGAAGTGAAAAGAAGGATTATGTTGGGCACTTTTGTTTTGAGTGCCAGTTACTATGACGCCTATTTCACTAAAGCCCAAAAAGTCAGAAGGTTAATCAAAGAGTTCACTGAAGATTTGTTGAATAAATTTGATTATATTGTTATGCCAACTACGCCTTCTACGGCGTTTAAGTTCGGAGAACATAGTGACGATCCTGTAGCCATGTACCTGGAAGATTTATTTACCGTACAAGCTTCAGTATCAGGGGTACCTGCCATCTCTATTCCAAATGGAAAAGATAACCAGGGTTTGCCGATTGGGCTACAAGTGATCACCAATTCATTTAAAGAAGCAGAGTTATTTGCTTTTGCAGATTACCTTACTAAGATCAAAGAACAATAAAATTATACTTGACCATGAGAAACAGGAGATTATTTGCACTCTTATCTATGATGATAAACTGTGTTGTGGTAGCCGTTACTTTTGGTCAGGATCAAAATGGTTTCATTAGTGCGGAAGAAGAGGTTTTCGAACCGGTTTATAACTATGAATATATCCCTGACTTTACTTATGATGAGGTAAATAACAGGGTGAAAAACATGGAAACCGGCATGCCTTTCCAGCTGAATGAAACCATTTTTGCTTTTATCAATTACTTTACGGTTCGAAATAGAGAATATTCTAAGATGACCTTGGCAAGAAAGGAAATCTACTTTCCTCTTTTCGAAAAAGCATTGAAAAAGCACGGTATGCCTGATGAGATCAAGTACCTGGCCATTATCGAGTCAGGGCTTAACCCAAAGGCTAAATCTTATGTAGGCGCCATGGGGCTTTGGCAGTTTATGCCGGCAACAGGCCGAGTTTACGACCTCCATGTCACCAGGGATATTGATGACAGAATGGACCCAGAACTAGCCACTGAGGCTGCCTGCAAATACCTGAAATCCCTTCATAGAATGTTTGGAGATTGGGAATTGGCCCTTGCAGCCTACAACTGTGGACCTGGAAATGTAAGAAAAGCCATTAGGCGATCTGGAGGAAAAAAAACTTTCTGGGGTATCTATAATCGCTTACCTCGTGAAACCAGAGGTTATATCCCCCAATTCCAAGCTATAATGTATGTTTTCAAATATGCAGATGAGCATAATTTGATTCTGGAAGACGGCACTTTCCCTGTGGCCCATGAAGCAGTGAACTTTGACCAAGAAGTTGACCTCAATAGATTGGCTGAAATCAGTGGCGTTTGTTTGGAGGATTTGGAGTTTTTGAATCCATCTATCCTTAGAAACAAGATACCTCACTCCTCCAAGAGTTTTGCTTTAAAAGTCCCTAAAGCCCAAGCTGAATACTTAGCAGCCAATAAACATTGGATTTTGGACACCATCAGTATCCAGCAGGAAAGACTTATTGCCCAGCAAATAGAAGAGGAACCCGAAAAGAAACAAGAACCTGAAAAACTGATATACAAAGTTCAAAGAGGTGATGCCTTGGGAAAAATAGCCAATAGGTACGGGATCACTGTTTCGGAAATCAAAACCTGGAATGGTCTCTACTCTAACACCATTAAGGTCGGGCAGCACCTTACCATTTACCAAAATTCAGGAGCATTTGAAAGAAATATCGCAGCAGATAACACCACCAAACAAGACGCTACATTCGTTAAGGGAAACCCAAAAACTTACATCGTGCAACCAGGAGATTCCTTATGGTTAATTGCCAAAAAACTTGACGGTGTTAGTATAGAGCAAATCAAAAGGCTCAATAAGCTCAACAACAACAACATTAAACCGGGCCAGAAACTGATTATAGGCTAATTCAATAATCAACTAAAAATTTAATTGATTTTCTTTAGGTCGATGACAATTTTTTCTAAATTGTAATCAGTATTCATCAAAATCCATTTTAGAAATGTCTAATAGAAACCCCATATTACTGGCCTTTTTTATCCTTGCTGCAGGATTTATGACAAGTTGCGATAGCATGAAAAGTGACTCCAACTCCAGCAAACCCAAAGCCCGAGGTGGCCGAGGAGAAATTCTTTTGGTTATAGATTCGCTAAAATACAAAGGTCCTGTAGGAGATGTTTTGGAAGGTATATTTGAAGAGGATATCAAAGGTCTCGTAAGAGAAGAATCTCTTTTTGATATCAGGAGGGTTGATCCTAGGACCATGACAAGAATATTGAAAATGGCCTACAACATCATTTATGTAACCACTTTTGACGACAAAAAACCAGGAAGTAGGCAGATCAACGCACTTTTCAGTCAGCAGTCAAGAGAGAAAGCGCAAGAAGACCCTTCTCTGTACATGCTAAGAAATGAAGACGAGTTTGCAGTCGGTCAGGAAGTGATTTATCTCTTCGGAAATAACGAGCAGGAATTGATCAACAACCTCGAAAAGAACAAAAACAAATTGCAAAATCTCTTTGAGGTTAGAGAGAGAAAACGTTTGGAGCAAGCAATTTTTAGTAGAACCAATGGCGCATTGGAATCCAAAGGAAAGAAGATTTTCGGTTTAGATTTGACCATCCCTGCATCTTACCAGTTTGTAAAAGAAGAAGACGATAACTTTATGTGGGCAAGACAGCCTACTCCTAACACACAAAGAGCAGACATCAGCCTTTTCTTTTATCAAACAAACTATACTTCAGAAGAACAAGTATTCCCTGAAAATATCATCAAGTTAAGAGACGAGATCCTCAAAACAAGAATCTTTGGTGATCCAGCGAAACCACAGTCTTATTTAAAAACAGAAACACAGATCCCTCCATCCTTTAGAAACATCAACATTGATGGCCATTACGCCATAGAAATGCGTGGTCAATGGAAAACCAATAATGTCAGCATGGGAGGTTCATTTATCTCTTATGTCGTGGTGGACGAAACAGTAGGAAAACTATACTTTATGGAGGGCTTCTTGTATTATCCCAACGAAACCCATAAATCTGCCCTTCGTGAAATTGAAGCTATTCTAATGGCAACAAAATTCCCGGGGAAGCAGGATTAATAAAATCCAAATAATAGCTTTACAATGGCGATTAAAATCAGAAAAGAGGATGCGCTGGGATACCATTCCCAAGGTAGTCCTGGTAAAATCGAAGTCGTTCCAACAAAACCCTTATCCAGTCAGCTTGATCTTGCGCTGGCTTACTCTCCAGGTGTGGCTGAGCCATGTCTAGAAATCGCAGCTCATAAAGAAAACGTTTACAAATACACAGCCAAAGGCAATCTTGTTGGGGTCATTTCCAATGGAACCGCTGTATTGGGCTTGGGAGACATCGGGCCTGAAGCCGGGAAACCAGTAATGGAAGGAAAGGGTGTCTTATTCAAGAAATTTGCAGGCATTGATGTATTTGATATTGAAATAGATGAGAAAGATCCTCAAAAACTGGTACAGACCATTAAGTCACTGGAACCAACATTTGGAGGCATCAACCTTGAAGACATCAAAGCACCCGAATGCTTTGAAATAGAGCAATCCCTTAAAAAGGAAATGAAAATTCCTGTCATGCATGATGACCAGCATGGCACGGCCATCATTTCAGGGGCTGCCCTTTTAAATGCCCTGGAAATTGTAGGTAAGAAAATAGAAGAAATTAAATTGGTTGTCAATGGAGCTGGTGCAGCTGCCGTTTCCTGTACTCGCTTTTACATGTCCCTCGGCGTAAGGAAGGAAAATCTCGTTATGTTAGACATTGACGGGATTATTCGTACGGATAGAGAAAACCTAGATGATTTCAGAAGAGAGTTCGCTTATGAAGGAACAGACCTGAGCAACCTTACAGATGCTATGAAAGGAGCGGATGTTTTCCTTGGGCTCTCTGCAGGAAATGTGGTTTCTCCAGAGCAGATCCTTTTGATGGCAGACAATCCTATTGTTTTTGCTTTGGCCAATCCAAACCCTGAAATTGCCTATGATTTAGCCACCTCTACGAGAGAAGACTTAATCATGGCTACTGGAAGGTCTGATTACCCCAACCAAGTCAATAATGTTCTAGGCTTCCCATATATTTTCCGAGGAGCTTTGGATGTAAGAGCAACGGCCATCAATGAAGAAATGAAACTGGCTACCGCTCATGCCATTGCCAAACTGGCCAAAGAACCAGTTCCTGATATTGTAAACAAAGCATATGGTGATGACCAATTGGGCTTTGGCAGGAATTACCTCATACCTAAACCGCTTGATCCTAGGTTAATTACAACCATTGCCCCTGCTGTGGCAAAAGCAGCCATCGCCACTGGAGTGGCCCAAAAAACCATAACGGACTGGGATGCTTACGAACTTGAGCTGCAAGAAAGAATTGGCATTGATCAAAGATTGATGTCCAGGGTAATTGCCAGGGCCAAGAAAAACCCTAAGCGAGTGGTCTTTGCAGAAGCAGACAATAGAAAAATACTTAAAGCCGCTCAGCTTATCCAAGATGAAAAAATTGGAGAACCTATTCTTTTGGGTAATAGGGAAACTATATTGCAATTGATAGAGGACAATTCTCTGGATTTGGGCAATGTATCCATTATCGATCCTTATGAGGATCCAGAAAGGTTAGAGCGTTATGGGAAAATCCTTTACGAAAAGAGAAAACGTAAAGGCATGACGCCATATGAAGCCCAGAAGCAAATGCGAGACAGGACATACTTTGGTGCCATGATGGTGAAGCTTGGAGAAGCAGATGCATTGATTTCCGGCCTGACCAAAGACTATCCAAAAACCATCCTTCCCGCCCTTCACGTGATCGGTGTAAAGGAAAATGTAGACCGTGTCGCCGGGATGTACATTATGAATTCGGACAAAGGGCCTTATTTCTTTGCTGACACCACTGTAAATGTCAACCCTACTGCAGATCAGATGGTTGAAATCATTGGTTTAACTGCAGACGCTGTCCGATTCTTTGATTTGGAACCTAGGGTCGCAGTACTCTCCTACTCAAACTTTGGATCTGCCAAAGGAGATACCCCTACCAAAACTGCTGAAGCCACTGCCAAAGCTAAGGTTAAATTCCCGGGGCTTGTCATTGAAGGTGAAATGCAGGGTAATGTGGCCTTGAATGAGGAAATTCAAAGAGAAAACTATCCCTTCAGCGCATTGGCCAACAAAAAAGCCAATACTTTAATTTTCCCTAACCTAAGTTCTGGAAATATTGCCTACAAGCTAGTGGCTGAAATAGGCAATGCCGAAGCCATTGGCCCTATCCTATTGGGTATGAACAAGCCTGTCCATATCTTGCAGCTGGGTAGTTCGATCAGGGAAATCATCAATATGGTCGCCATTGCGGTGGTAGATGCACAAAGTCACGAAAAAGAATGATAGATTATTTAAAAGGAAAATTGGTCACCAAAGACCCCACTTATGTGGTCATTGATATCAACGGCATCGGTTACCATGTCAAAATATCCTTAAATACATTTTCGCAAATAAAGGATGAGGAGCAGGTCATGCTCCTCACTCATTTGCATATCAAGGAAGATGCCCATACACTTTTTGGCTTTAAAGAAGAACTGGAAAAAAGACTCTTTTTGCTGCTCATTTCCATTAGTGGCGTAGGACCAAATACGGGGCTAATGATCCTCTCTTCTCTAAGCGTTCAGGAATTACAAAATGCCATTATTGGAGATGATCACAAGACAATCCAAAGAGTAAAAGGTGTCGGCTTAAAAACTGCCCAAAGGATTGTTTTGGAGCTTAAAGATAAAATCAAAAAAGAAGGTATGTCCGACGGAATTCCTACAACGAGCGGTTTCCTTCACCAAAACAAACAAATTAAAGAGGAAGCTTTACAGGCTTTGATTACACTTGGTTTTACCAAGGCTGCAGCAGAGAAAAATATCGATGCAATTTTGAAAAAAAGCGGTGTTGAAATTTCCTTGGAAGAATTAATTAAAGCATCTTTAAGGTCAACTTAATTTATAGCTAGTTTGCCTATAACAAGACCATATTTTTTTCCAAGCAGTAACCCCAATTCTTTTTATGCAGCAATCACCTTGTTGCTAGCTGCTTGTTTTTTGTCTGGTGTTAGCGAGGCATTGGCTCAAGGTGTTGGACAGGATTCTATTCCTTCCAAAATAGACTCCCTAGAAAAAAGAAGAACATTGCCTTCTTTTTTGCTCTGGGACAATTTCAAAACCAGCCCACTTTATCCCATACAATCTCCACTCCAACAGCGCTATTCTCCATTTTACTATGATGGGCCAAAACAGCAGCAAGTAGAAATTGAACTGGATACAGCAGTACAGTACCGTGTGTATGACCAATTGGATTCTACCTCATCCAACCCTGGCTACCTTTACAACTTTGAGGATTTTTCCAAAATTCAGGAGCTAAGAATGCGCCAAGAATATTGGAGAAATAGGTCAAGAGGGATGTATGGTGAAAGCGCGGTAAGTGGAAGAGGTCTTATCCCGCCCATAACCATGAGCCCAACCTTTGACAGGCTTTTTGGAGGCAGTGAAATCAATATCATCCCCACAGGCTATGTCAACCTGGACTTTGGAGGCATCTTTAGAAGAATTGATAATCCCTCTATTCCAATTCGGCAACAAAGGAATGGTGGGTTTAATTTCGATCAGCAAATCCAAATGAGTGTCAATGGGAACCTGGGGCAAAAAATGCAGATCAACGCCAACTTTGACTCCAATAATTCCTTTGACTTTGAAAACCAGTTAAAAGTAGAATACAAGGGCTTTGAGGAAGATATTGTCAAAAGCATTGAAATAGGCAATGTCAGTATGCCTGTCCAAAACAGCTTGATTCAGGGAGCCCAAAACCTATTTGGGGTCAAGACCCAACTGCAATTTGGAAAGCTATTTATGACCGCCGTGGCCTCCACTCAAAGAGGACGGAGAGATGAAATTGTCATAGAAGGCGGTGGACAAGGAAGACCTTTTGAGATCAGGGCTTCCGAATATGATGATAATAGGCACTTCTTTCTAGCCCACTTTTTCAGGGAAAACTATGAAAGATGGTTGAGGGGCTTGCCCCAAATCCTTTCCGGTGTCAATGTGACCCGGGTTGAAGTTTACATCATGAACAGGGCCAACAATACAGAGACCCTAAGGAATTTTGTAGCCTTTATGGACCTTGGTGAGGGGCAAAGAATTTACAGACCGGACAACCCTAATATTGGTAGCGGCACTCCCGCAAGTCCTGCAGCCAATGGCTCCAACAACCTATTTGGTAACCTTACCTCCAACCCTTCCTTTAGGCCTTATGACAATGCTTCTACTGCCATTGAGCAAAGTTTAAATTTGGTTAAGGGCACTGATTTTGAGCAGGTAAATGGTGCGAGAAAGCTTGCTGAGAACGAATATACATTTCACAGGGAATTGGGTTATTTGAGCCTAAACAGAAAGCTCCAAAACGATGAAGTGGTTGCCATTTCCTTCGAGTACACCTATAATGGCCAATCTTATAAGGTTGGTGAAATGTCAGAAGATTATCAGAACCGCCCTGAATCTGATGTACTTTTCCTCAAGCTCCTAAGGCCTGCACGAATCAACACCCGTGTACCGACTTGGGACTTGATGATGAAAAACATCTATAATTTCAATGCCAATCAAATCCAAAAAGAAGGATTCCAGCTCCAAGTAATTTACAGAGATGACCGAACTGGCTTGGACAACCCCAGCCTTTTGGAAGGCGAGCAGGTCAAAGATGTCCCTCTGATTCGTCTGATGGGCTTGGATAACCTCAACCCCCAAAATGACCCTCAACCTGACGGCAATTTTGATTTTGTTTCGGGCTTGACCATCCTTCCAGAAAAAGGGATGTTGATTTTCCCTAAGCTAGAACCTTTCGGACAAACACTGGAAAGTTACTTCTTACCCAATGAAGAGAGCCTAAAGAACAAATTTGTATATGATACACTCTACCGAACAACCAAGGCAGATGCTGAGCTGGTTACCCGCCTGAACAAATATTACCTCAAAGGAAGTTTGACAGCAGGCTCTTCATCAGAAATTATGTTGCCAGGCCTTAATATTTCAGAAGGTTCTGTTATTGTGTCTGCCGGAAACATTCCCTTGACAGAAGGAGTGGATTATACGGTCGATTACAATATTGGTCGAGTTGTCATCATCAATGAAGGTATTTTAGCTTCGGGAAAAAGAATTTCCATCAGCTTTGAAAAAGCAGATTTAGTATCTTTCCAAACCAGAAGCCTCTTGGGCACCCGCTTTGATTACCTTTTCAATGAAAACTTGACGCTAGGTGGTACTTTCCTCTATTTGAATGAGAGACCGAATATTACTCGGATCAGCACGGGGAGCGAAACCCTTAAAAACAGCCTCTGGGGATTGGATCTGAACTATAGTGATGAATCCAGGTGGTTAACCAAACTGGCAGATGCGTTACCGTTTACGGATACCAAGGAAAAATCCCTGATCACTTTCAATGGTGAATTTGCTCACTTAATTCCTGGCACTTCCAATGAGGTCAATGGAGAAGGGGCTTCTTATATCGATGATTTCGAAACCGCTGTAACACCATTTAGCCTTGGAGGCTCTCCGCAAAATTGGAAGCTTTCCGCTACACCAAGGACAGACGACAACCGTTTTGACATGACCATGTCAACAGAAGACCGGCTTGGCAATGCCTACAGAAGGGCTAGATTGGCTTGGTACAATATTGACAATGTCTTTTACCGTCAAGGAGGACAAGGGGTCCCGGAAAATATCACCGAGGAAGACCGTAGGAACCACTATGTAAGACGGGTCGTTCCCCAAGAAATATTCCCTCAGCGTGACCGCGATGTAATTGTTACCCCAGAGCCATTGTTTGAGTTGGCCTATTTCCCTCACGAGCGAGGGATGTATAATTACAACCCTGCCCTGGACAGAAGAGGCCTTTTGCAAACCCCTGAAGATAACTATGGAGGGATCACTAGAGCCATTACCGCTGATGTGGACTTCGACAGAACAAACATAGAATACATAGAATTCTGGCTGATGGACCCATTTTTACCCGGCGACAATGGCCGTGTCCTAGATGGGGTATTTAATGAGAACAATACTACAGGGGGAAAACTGATGATCAACCTTGGTGAAATCTCTGAAGATGTTATGAAGGATAGTCGCCATGCTTTTGAAAACGGGCTTCCTGCTGATGGAAATACTGCAGAAACCACCGAAAACGAATGGGGTCGCGTTACCAATAAGCAGTACCTTACTCCTGGTTTTGACAACTCTCCAGAGTCTCGCCCCAACCAAGATGTAGGTCTGGATGGTCTAAGTAGTGAAGAGGAAGCAGTTTATTTTGCCGATCGCTTTCTTAACCGACTGAATGTTGATCCGAATGTCCTTCAAGAAATTACAGCTGACCCTTCAGCGGATAAATTCCAATATTACCTTGGGGATCAATTGGATCAACAAAACATAAAAATTCTTGAACGATATAAATACTTCAATGGCTTGGAGAACAATACTCCAATAACAGAAAACTCCAATCTACCCTACACTCCTTCCGGGTCAAATAAACCCGACAATGAAGACCTCAATAATGACAACACCATCAACGAAACCGAGAATTACTATGAATACGAGGTAGATCTTCGTCCAAATACTTTGGAAGTTGGCCAAAACAATATTGTGGACAAGGTAACCCATGTGGAAAATGGTGAAGAGGTCAACTGGTACCTTTTTAGGATTCCAGTGAGACAACCAGACAATACCCAAGGGGATATCACTGGGTTTAAATCATTGAGGTTTATCAGGACTTATCTGACAGATTTTGAACAGCCGGTGGTCTTGCGAATGGCCAAGTTCCAAATGGTAGGCAGCCAATGGAGAACCTTTCAAGAGTCACTTTATGAGCGAGGTTTGTTTGAAGTTCCTGAACCCGATGTATCCAACCTTACAGTAGGTGTGGTAAACATCGAAGAAAACAGTCAGGGAAGTGCAACCCAAAGCCCTTATGTCTTGCCTCCTGGAATCATCAGGGACAGGGACAATACCTCTACAGTGGAAAGACAATTGAATGAGCAATCTTTAAGGCTTTGTGTGGAGAATCTCCAAAGCCGTGACGCAAGAGCTGTTTTCAAGAATGCCAATCTGGATTTGGTTCAATATGGCAGGCTGAAGATGTTTTTCCATGCGGACAGTGAAGATGCTGAAGATGGAGAGTTGACTGCTTTCCTAAGGCTTGGAACTGACTATACGGATAACTATTATGAAATCGAGGTTCCTCTTTCCATTACTCCGAGCGGCACCAGGGATCCCCAGCAAATATGGCCTGCACAAAATGAAATTGACATTGCCATAGAAGAAATTGTAGGAGTCAAAATAGAAAGAGACAACAGTCAATCTCCCCAAAATCTCCCCTATACCACTCAGGTGCGACAATATAATGTCACTGTAGTGGGAAGACCAGAACTGAATTATGTACAAGGCTTGATGATCGGTATCCGCAACCCTTCTTCCACGGGGTCAGCCAGCAAGTCCGTTTGTGTTTGGGCCAATGAATTAAGAGTAGTGGATTTCAACAAATCTTCCGGATGGGCAGCCAATGCCAGGCTGAATGCTCAAATTGCAGATGTAGCCACCGTTTCATCCACTATCCGCCACAATACCTTTGGCTTTGGAGGCTTGGAAACTAGGCTTTCCGAAAGAACCAGAGAATCAACAACTCAATATGATGTTTCTGCTAATGTACAAGTAGACAGATTACTTCCAGACGCACTTCGGGTCAGTATTCCTATGTACGTCAGTATGGAAAACGCAACCACCAAGCCGCAATTTGATCCACTCAACCCTGACGTACCGTTTGAATTGGCATTGAGTAAATTCCGTACAGATACCGAAAGAGAAGCTTATAAAAAGCTGGTTCTGGACCAAGTGAAAAGAAGAAACATCAGTTTCTCCAATGTGCGTAAATTAAGAAAAGATGAAAGCAATAAGAACCATATCTACGACCTTTCTAACTTCTCTTTCTCTTACGCTTATGGATTAGTAAAACAAAGTAATATCAATACCGAAGACTACACTTTCGAAACTTACAAAGGAAATATCACCTATAGCTATGAGCCCAAACCTATTCCGGTAGAACCATTCAAAAATTGGAATTTCCTACAAAGTCCCAATTTGCAACTTTTCAGGGATTTCAATTTAAACCTCGCCCCTAGCCTAATTACTGCACGTTTAGACGTGGACAGGAGGTTCTTGAGAACCCAGTATCGAAATGACCAATTGACTACTGACGGTGTGGATCCATTATTCCAAAAAAGTTTTTATCTGAACCGTTTTTATTCCGTCAATTGGGATTTAACCAAAAACCTAAGTGTAGACTATCGCGCTAATGTCAATGCCATTATTGATGAACCAGAGGGAGATCTGGACACCGAAGCCAAGCAGGATTCTGTAAAAAATAATCTTAGAAAATTTGGAAGAACAACCAACTATAATCATTCCCTTATTGCCAATTACAAGATCCCACTAGATAAAATACCATTCTTGGATTGGGTTAGTGCCGACTTCAGGTATGAGGCGACATACAGCTGGCTCACTGGATCCATTGGGCAAAAGGATACATTAGGTAACGTGATCCAAAACACGCGAGATCGTTCATTGAACGGTAAGCTGGATATGGTTCAACTTTACAACAAGGTCACCAAACTCAAAACCCTCAATACCCCAAAAAGACCGACCATTCCTGGACAAAGAAGCAACCCTCAGGATACAATCAAAACAGATGGACTTTGGAATGGCTTCCTCAAGTTTGCAATGATGCTGAAAGAGGTTAGCGGAAGCTACAGCATTACCGAGGGTACTTTCTTACCTGGTTATATGGAAAACACGGGTCTTTTTGGTTTGGACAGAAGCTTTATGAACCCAGGCCTTGGCTTCATATTTGGTAGTCAAGATAGTGATATCCGTTATGACCTAGCAGGACAAGGCGTCATGGCCCCTAGTGCCGAACTGACCCAAACCTTCCGTCAAAACCAAGTTAAGTACCTCCAAATCAATGGTGTTTTAGAACCTGCAAGGGATTTCCGTATCACTCTAAATTTAAGAAAAAGAGAAACAGGGGATTATAGTGAAATCTTCCGAAGGGAAAGTGACACCAGTGATGATTACCTCTCCGTAAACCCCAATAGAATGGGGGCTTATAACATCACCTACAATATGATCAAAACAGCCTTTGCGAAGGATGATAATGATAATAACTCTCCCCTATTTAGCAATTTTGAAGATTATCGTTCTATCATAAAATCTAGGCTGGAAACCACTAACCCAGGTGGAGAGTACAACCTAAATGGTCAGGATGTTTTGGTTCCTGCCTTCTTGGCTGCCTATACCGGTAAATCAGCAGAAGAAGTCAACCTAAACCCCTTCCCCAAATTCCCGCTTCCCAATTGGAGAGTGGAATATAGAGGTCTATCCAGGCTACCAGTTTTCCAAGAGCAGTTCAGTTCTATAAACCTAACCCACAATTACACCTCGACCTATGATGTAAGCAACTTCTCCAACTCTTTGCTTTATCAAAATGGTTTGGAGTTATACAACAGCCTTCAAAACTATCCTCAGGCAAGCATCACTGATGAATTTGGAAGCTATATCCCTGTGTTTATCTTTAACCAAGTGGTACTTTCCGAGCGTTTTGCTCCGCTAATAGGTATAGACTTATTGACTAAAACCAGGATGAATATATCCTTTGAATATAATACTGAGAGGAATATTGGGCTGAACTTTTCTAATGCCCAAGTTACAGAGCAAAAAAGTAAAGATTTCCGATTTGACTTAGGCTATACCAAGTCAGGAGTTAAAATACCTTTCAAAGTTCAAGGCCGCCAGGAAGTATTGGACAATGACCTTGAGATTAGGGTAAGTACTAGCATTGTTGACACCCAAACACTTCAGCGAAAGATCGAAGAAGGCAGCACGGTCACCAATGGTAACCTCAACCTCCAGATAAGGCCAACAGTGGGCTATATCATCAATCAAAACCTCAAAGTCACCCTTTACTTTGACCGAACGGTCAATGATCCAAGAATCACTACTGCATATAGAAGAAGTTCCACATCCTTTGGTGGACAATTACGATTTAATTTAGGTCAATAGGTTTTTTGATTTGGTGAAACCTTGTATTTTTGGCTTTGATTAATCCTAAAATGAGAATATGAACTTCCCAAAAGAATTAAAGTACACTAAAGACCACGAGTGGGTAAAAATCGAAGGAGACATTGCCACTATTGGTGTTACGGAATTTGCCCAGAGAGAATTGGGTGACATTGTTTATGTCGAGGTAGAAACTGTTGGTGAAACTATCGAGACCGGAGAAGTGTTCGGTACAGTAGAGGCAGTAAAAACCGTATCTGACCTTTTTATGCCTTTAGAAGGTGAAATTACCGAATTCAATGAAGAACTAGAAGGTTCTCCTGAATTGGTCAATGAGTCTCCATATGAAGATGGATGGATGATCAAAGTGAAGTTTGAAAAGGAATTGCCTTCCGATTTACTTTCGGCTGAAGAATACGCTGAACTAGTAGGTGAATAAAGGCAAAAAATTTAGCGAAAGATACCTGCCTGCCATTTTATGGTTGGTTTTACTATTGGCATTGATTTTATCTCCTGGAGATAAACTGCCAAGTGCGGCTAAAATCCCAGGATTGGATAAAGTCGCCCACTTCAGCTTATTTGCAGGGCTCTTGCTCCTGTGGAACAGGGCTTTAAATAGCAGAGATAAAAAGTTCACGAAACAAATATTTATCACTAATTATTTAGTTTTTGGAATTATTTTTGCTATCTTAGTAGAAGTGATCCAACAAATGGTTCCAAACCGGGCCTTTGACTTGTTGGATATAGTAGCGAATCTCAGTGGAAGCTTCGTGGGTACCGTTTGTTTTTATATTTTGTACAAGAAGAAAAGTAAGCTTGTATAAATAAAAATAAATGGTTAGAATTGTTATCGCTAAAATAGAGCAAGAATTATTAACCTTTATATGAGTATTAACTATGGAAGCTAAAAAGACACCAAAAGCTGATTTGACCAAGAAGTCAGGGATGTTCCTGAATCTGGGTCTATTGATCAGCGTTGGTCTTACGCTGTTTGCTTTCGAATACAAGTCATACGAATCAGGTGCACTGATGGACTTGGGAACAGTGGAAGACGATTTCGAGGAACTATTGGACATTCCGATTACGGAACAGCCACCTCCACCGCCTCCACCAGTAGAGCAGCCAATCATCGAGGAAATTCCTGATGAAGTGGAGATTGAAGAAAAAATCGAAGTAAACTTCGACGTTGATGTGCAGGAAGAAACAGTGATCAAGGAAGTTGTGATTGCGGACGCTCCTGTAGTTGAAAAAGCTGACGAAATCTTTGACGTGGTGGAAACCATGCCTACCCCTCCAGGTGGAATGGAAGGTTGGAACAAGTACTTGAGCAAAAACCTTAAGTACCCAACTCAAGCCAGAAGAATGGGGATCGAAGGTACTGTATACGTAGTCTTTGTAGTAAATACCGATGGCTCTATCCAAGACGTTGATATCCTTAGAGGTATCGGTGGTGGATGTGATGAAGAAGCCATGAGAGTAGTAAGAAATGCCCCAGCATGGGAACCTGGAAAACAAAGAGGTAGACCAGTTAGGGTAAAAATGAGATTACCGATCAGGTTCAAACTGAGCTAATCATTAGTAAACTGATAAAACACTAAAACAGGCTGTCAAAATTGACAGCCTGTTTTTTTATATCTATTTTTTAAAGTAAGTCTCTCACAGAAGTACGAAAAGGTTCCAACCAAAAAGCTGAAGGGATAAGAATATTTTTATTGCGATTTACCTTTATACAATTGATCAGTAAAGCTTATAACTGATTTACTCCCACTCTCCGGTAATATGACTTTATCTCAAGAAAGGCACTAGAAAAATCATTCGAAACCACCTAGCTGATTAAAGGTCTCAAATGGAAGTATTGACCTGTGTAAGGCAAAAGTAATTAACCAAATCTACCATACCTCACCTTAATGTCAATTCGCTGTACTTCCCTCCTTTTGTTTTATAATTATTATATTTAAAACTATTTATTTAGTTTTGTAACTAAATATTTCTATATTAGTGAAATAATATTGAGCAAAAAAACTGTAGTCAATTTTTCCGGAAAGAATTGCAGGTACAAGCCCTGTTCGAATGTACATTAACATAGAGATCTGAGGTTTGGTAAAAGAATGTTTACATGATTAAATACTATAAACCCACATGATTTATGGAAGCTAAAAAAAATCCAGAAGCGGACTTGACTAATAAGTATGGATTGTTCCTCAATATTGGTCTTTTAATAAGTATGGGACTAGCATTGGCCGCGTTCGAGTTCAAAACTTATGAATCAACGATATTACCAGAATTAGAGCCATCAGGCGATGAGTTTGATAAAATCCTTGACATCCCCATCACTGTTCAACAACTTCCTCCACCACCTGTCAAAGTGGAACAACCTGAAATAATGGAAGTGCCCAACGAGGAGGAAATCATCGATAAAATCGAAGTTGTATTTCACGATGATTATCCTGAAGAAGTAGCCGTTGATGATTTCATTGTCAATGCACCTCCAATAAAGGAAGAGGCAGATGAGATCAAAGACTTTGCAGAACATATGCCCGAGCCACCGGGTGGTATGGAGGGTTGGGCCAAATACCTGAACAAGAACCTCAAGTATCCCTCACAGGCCAGAAGAATGGGAATCCAAGGCACCGTGTTTGTGGCATTTGTGGTAAATACTGATGGCTCCATTCAAGACGTGAGTATATTACGTGGCGTAGATGGCGGGTGCAGTGAGGAGGCTGTCAGGGTGGTCGACAATGCCCCAAGCTGGAAACCGGGAAGGCAAGGAGGCCGACCTGTGAGGGTCAAAATGAGATTGCCCATCCGATTTAAATTAAATTAATTTCCAGTATTCATTTAGGGGATAGTCAAAAATGATTGTCCCCATTTGCTGTCTATAAGGCTTACAACTAAAATTCCCTTTATTGGGAACGAATTTTGTATTACATTTGTCATCCTTAAGATATGGGGCTGACCGGTTTTGACAGTAGGTGTGAAGATTGGGCCAGCATGTCGGGTGGAGCATGTACGCCCGTGAATAATTCATGCGAACTATAATTGGCGAATCTAATTACGCCATGGCTGCCTAATCAAACCCAATAGGGATTGATACTGCTTAAAGGGTTGAGTTGCGATAGTGATTCCCCGGCCACATCCCGCAGTTCTCTGTCTTGGCAGAACTGATTCTGGGGTGTCGACTTGCCAGGACTAGCACTACTGATGCTATTAGGTTGGTGCGAAATTTAAATAGCTAAGCTCTCCGGTAGCTGTGTCATCCAGGAGCCCTGAGACGAAAATCGAATAGATGACTAAACATGTAGACGGTACAATGTTTCCCTATCTGGACCAGGGTTCGAATCCCTGCAGCTCCACCCAATGAGAGTTAGACGATTTTTTCGTTTTTCTCTCATTTTTTTTACCCCATAAACCATTGTTAATCTGATAGATACACTCAACTACAGAATTAATTCTTCCGGTTCGATAAGCTGTTTTTGAAAAACACATTTTTTCGGGGAATATCGAACCAATTAATTTTCTTTTTGTCTCGATATCACCGTTTTCATATAACAAATCCAGCCTGGATAGCCTTTCAAGGGCCCTATCCACATATTTAGAATGGTTCGATACGCTCATTGGCTTGGTTGCAGCCAATTGGTTCTCGAGCCGTGTTATTTCTTTATTACACTCTGATTTTATTTCCCTATAATCATCTGCTTCAAGGTCTCCGGCAACTAATAAATCCCTACTTCTTTTCAACTTTTCATGAATACTTTCCAAAGAAGCTGCTACTTTTTTGTGCTCTTCTCCCTCGTCCTTGAAATGGTATTTAAAGAATTCATGAAGTATTACTCCAAATATTTCAACTTTGTCCTTTTTTAATGTAAATCTCTTCATTTCACTTACCATTAGATCATTATATAATGAAGCCTTTTCTCTAAAACCGCACTTTGATAAACAATGGTAATAATAATAACGTCTTGATCTACCTGTAGAGCCACTTCCAGTTAAAACCTTACCACATTTGGGACATATTAGGAATCCCCTTAATGGAAGCCTATCATCTGACACTACTTTAGGCAAATACTCATCTCTTCCTATTTCCTCCAGAATATTCTGTACCCTGTAAAATTCCCCTTCTGAAATCAATGGTTCATGCTGGCCATTTACAAACTGGTCTTCTTCATCTTTAAATGCAGGCACATAAATTTTCCCGCAATACAATGGGTTCCGTATCATCCGATGGAAATGTGAACGGCTGATTTTAAGTCCTTTCTTTTTGACCATTGCCCAAATATTTTCCGTTGGGTACCTTTTTTTAAGAATTGTTTCAAAGACCCACTTAACAATAGAGGCTTCCGGTTCTTTTGGGGCAATAAACTTCCTTGATCCCTCCATTCGGTTTATATATCCAAAAGGTGCTTTCCTCAAATAACGCCCCTCCTTCAGCGCCCTTCTCATACCATGAAAAATATTCAGAGCCCTACGATCATTTTCAACCTCAGGTGCTGCCAAATAAATGGCAAGCATCATTTTATTTTCAGGGATATTCAAATCAAGTGGCTGTTCGATAGCCTGTGGCTCTACATCTAAGTTTCTAAGGGTATTTATCATTTGGTAGGCATCACCAGCATTTCTGCTAAACCTGTCCCATTTTGTAAAAAGTATTTTGTCCACACCTTTTCCCCGACTTTTCTTTAAGTACGTAAGAAGTTCTTTCCACCTGGGTCTGTTAAAAGTTTTTGCAGAGTGATCTTCGAAAATCACCTTTCGAACCATAATATTATGATGATCACAATATCTTTTGAGAACTTCCTCTTGATTACGTTGGGAATAACCTTTATCTGCCTGCTCATCGGTACTTACCCTTATATATAAGTCAGCTACACTCATGCTCATTAACAATTTGATCCACAGCTAATTTAGCCAAAAAACACATTAACTCCAGAATACCCCTTGATTCTTCCAATGATATTTCTTCTCCATGATTTTTAAAAATCTCACATACCTTTTCAGGTGTAATCCCACATTTTTTTGGGCTGTATTTATCCAAATCAAACATTAGGATAAATTGCAAAATGAATTGGACTAATATTCACACCGAATTCAGAAGATAAATATTCTTTAAACTTGAAGGTTTAAATACAATTATTATTAATAACGGAATTAAAGTTCTTTGCTTCTTTCTTGCTAAGAAAGAAGCCCAATTGTATAGACTTCTTTTAGACTACATATTCTTTTTCACCTGCTTAAGCTTTTGGAGCATATCTTTCCAATATGCCTGTCGTTTCTTTAGAAAAGAGCTTGCCTTTTCGGTAAGTTTATAATTGCTGAACATTTCTGCATGTTCTATTGCTTTGTCCAGATCTTCTATTACAATTGTATTTCCATCTTTATCTTGAATCTTCATTACAGTGTTAATTTAAGTTACCAAATGAAATATTATGGGCAGACATGTTATGCCTGCCCTATCAACTTTTATACCTTCAAAATGCCTTCGCCGTTTTTGGCAAAATCTACACATAGGTCAAAGGCTTTTTGTCCTTTCATCTGCGCAGTACCCCCCAAGAGGATTGATTTTGTTTTGTCCTCTTCACTCTTAAAGTTTCTCACATTCTGAAAATAACCGGTTACTGCGTTATAGGCACCAAATAGTGTTCCCTCCGTAGTAGGTAATAACTGGGTATCTCCCATCATGGCATATGCAAAAGCCTCTTCACATTGATTTTTAAACGCAGTGGAAATATGCTCATATTCTCCTTTATACAGCCTGTCCAAGGTATCTTTATTGGGAGCCATTGCCAGTTCTATCAACCGTTTGACTTGTTTGTCTTTGATCTTTACTTTCGCCCATTGGTTAAAAACCGTTCCCAGCTTATCAGCCGTATCTGTTACAAGTCCCATTAATTTATGCGCCTGTTGAAGCCTTTCCTTGGCTCCTGATGTATGTCGAATCCTTACAACGTTGCTTTTCCTGTTCATTGCTGCATTTAGCGTATTTTGGCAAACCACCCTGATAGGGGTAAAAGCAGCAGTTATGCTACCGCTTCCATCATGGGAGGTAGTCAGGAATAGGTACTTTTCAACAAGGTCATCTTTCCCCACCAAGATATGATCAGCCAATTTGGCGGTGATAAACACACGTTCCCCGTCTCCCAGTGCTCCGGCCGTCTCAAACTTAACTCCCTTTTCCTCCTTGACTATAGCGTCAAAGAATGAAAATGCATCCTTATTTTGCACAATACCATAATCCTTTCCAACAATCCCAAACACCTTATTTGTGTCTGTTCTCATGGTGGCAAAATGACTGTTTACTTGGATTGCAGTTTGTGTATTTTCAAGACCATTTGTACCAACGCTGAGATCACCACATTTCGTAAACAGTGGAGATTTTATCACTTCATAATCCAGTCCGGCATAATGGATAGCCTCGGCGGATGTTGGATAATCTTCTACAACTTTACCAAGTTTGTGCCATGCCGGTTGTTTTACACTAAAAAAGCTGTGCTTTCCTGTTTTTTCATTAAAATGAATATTATGTCCCATGGTTTAAATTGATTATAGGGTTTTACATTTATTTGATTTCCTATTGCCTCCACTTCTAAAAACCTGCTGAAAAAACATTTTTTTAAAAGAAAAAACGGCAAAAAAGAAAGCTCAGGAAAAAGGGGCTGACACTTTGCAAAAAGGAAACGGAATAAAGGAAGGACAGTGGGGAGCATCTGTTTATGCCGTCCCTTTTTGCTCCACTTTGTAGGCTTGACATAAATCAGCCCCTACATTAGCTGCCCTTTTCTGCCGTTCTTTTAAAAAATTCCCGGATAAATCCTTTTCTATAAAAAAGGTTATGCAAGCTATTTGAAAAGTATATTCTTGGTTTCATTAATAAACTGATAGCGGACTGAATTCCCTAGTTTGCAGTTGGAATGTAATGTTCCTTTCCAGCCAAGCGGAAAGGAATAATGGAATGGAGGCAAAAACGGGGATTTTGTCCAAGACAGATACAAAGGAGGCTCTTTCTCTAGACAAGAGGAACGCAGGATTAGAGAAAGTGCAGACCTATTAATCAATGATAACCTATATTGACTCACCCAACTCCAACATTCCTCTAAATCATAGTTTGTTTACTTGATTTCATTCGCTTAATTTGTTGCCCATTTAACTGCCACCAATGAAAAGAATCCGTATTCACTGCTCCATTAAAATCAATCGAGGCCCATTGAAAGGAACTGTAGAACGTATTGGAGGCATCAATAATAACGGTGAGAAATGGAACATATCCATTCAAGAAGCGCTGAAGGGGACAAAATCAGGTCTTTGGGAATTCTATGTTTTGGACAATAATGTTGAGGTTACTTTATCCGCTGAATTCTTTGAAAAACTTTTGACCCCATATAGTCAAAATGAGAACATTACTATTTTTAATGAATTGGAGGAATGCCCACTTTAAGGTTAGCCACGTAAACCATATTTTTCAACCAAGATATTAAAAAGGTCCTACTCTGTTTAAAAAATGATCATGTTCCATTTAGGAAATCTAGGATACAGCCCCCGTAGAAACCATATGGCAAAAAAATGAGCCATATAGATATTGATAATTGAAAAGTATTCTAAATTATCACCCAATAAAAAAGGCTTCCGTTTGGAAGCCCTATAAAATCTTTACACCTTCACTGACCTCCCCTTCTCTTGCTTGGGGGGATCTTTCTTCACTCCCATACCCTGCTGCAAGTTTTCCTTTATCTCCTTCTGCAGATCCTTTAGATTAAGGCGTTTGCCTGATTGTTCATATACACTTATGGATTTGTACTGTGGATTGGCAGCTATCAGCACAGGAGTTTCCTTACCAACAATATTCACTTCATGAAGGTTACCTTTCCTCAAGGAATACATTAACCTGTCTTTTTGGTCCATTCCCTCCATTTCCACTATGGGTAGCGTTTTAAGTGACTTTTCCAGATCAAACCCATATCGATCATGGTATTGCAACATTGGGTGTTGTCCTTTTTCGTTCTTTTCAGCCAGGTCAAGTTGTATCCATGCATTGTACCTATCACCATCCTTGTTGAATAGGGTCTTATAGACCGGTCGCCATTCCAAAAGGTTGAATGCTTCCTTTGCGGAAATATTCTGGTTTTGGTAGAATGTATTGGACATCTTGGTGCCATTGGGTTTCTGCAGCTCGGCATCAAAGCTGTTGAAGAAGTAGCGATCCATTTTATCGGACTTTCTGAAATTGAGTTTGAAGTCAACTTTCTTGTCCTCAATGTCCACTGAATGGTTTAACTGGAACTCTTTTTTCCCTTGTTTCATGTGTTTTTCCAGTTGCTTGTTCAGGTCTTCCCCAAAGCCGGCATATTTGAGCCTGTCTTTTAAAACTTCTAAATTTTCCTGTTCCATGTTCAAGTTGTTTTATGGTTGAATAATTGGTTTGGCTTCCAGCAAGTGCTTGCCTTTTATTTGAAGGTTGATATTCCTTTCCCCATTTAGCCCTATTAGGTGTATCTCCACTATTTTGTTGTCAGAAACTGTAAAGGCAGGAATTCCCATCACCAACCTGCAGGACCCCATTGCTTCAACTCCCTGGAAGTACTCCCACTTGACCACTGTTGGAAATAGTTCTGTTTTACTTTGGGCTGTCCTTTTAAATGTCTTTGCATCTATTATCCAACACCGGGATTTTTCGGCAATGAAATCCAGTGAGCTTTTATTCTCCAGGTCAATCACGAAAAACAGGGTGTTTTCTTTGATAAACACTTCTCTGGCTTTTGCCTTGATTTCTCCAACCTTCAACAGTTTCCCCAATTTTCCTTTTATGGGATAGTTCAATAGTACCGAAGCGATTTCCTCCAGATCTTTATCATTGGGTGATGGACTTGACAAATTTACATATCGCGCATCTCTGGATATTTGGCTCCCCATATCAAGCACCAATGGGTAAGGTCTATTTTTATAGCTGACCTCAAAATGGTAGAGTCTATCAGACGATGTAATTATATGCAGGCTTGTAGGATCAAATTCCTTTGCTCCTGCCCTTAGCTTGAGTACATTTCCAGCATATGCATCCTTTTGGACCATTACTGCAGGGTTTCCCCTGTCCACGCTCTTGATTTCAAATGGGAACACCACCACCGTCGTTTTGTCCCATCCTACTGCAATTGGGTAGCTTTCAATAATTGCCTCTGAGGAATACTGGGCAAAAAGTCCACCGTTAACAATTACCATGATCCCGGTAAAGATCAGAATGCTTTTCACTATCATGTTTTTCTTCATGCTGATTTGGGGTTTATATGTGGTCCACCAATAACAGTGGATGTCCTGACTTTAGAGAAACCTGTACTTTTTTCATTTTTTTGGAAAGCAATCCTTTCACGGTCTCTGTTCCGGCCGAAGCAGCCTGCATCTGCCAAGTGTTGTCAAATCCTGCAATTTGTCCAGACTGCATGGTCTGTCTACCTTCTTCTTGAAAGGTTTTGTGGGTGATACTTCCTGGAATGCGTATGCCCTCCATGGCGTCCATATCATGGGCCACAAGATCAACTGGTAGTATCATTTTGTCTTTTCTGATTGCTGTGACTTCAATTCCCAACCTTTCTCCCTTTAGGCTACATACTCCATAAACCAAGGAACCTTTTTGAAAATCTATTCCATTGATGACAATCCCTTCCGATAATTCCAATTCGACGGTTTCACCTGTTACTACCCTTTGGTTTCCATAAACCAAAGCAGCAATGGCCGGTGCAACTGGTTCCATTTTCATCTCTTTTGGGCTTTCCAACCCGTAAAACCCATTAGTGCGAATTTCATTTTTTGAAGGACTCTTTACTTCTCCCTTTCTTTCAACCGAGAAATGTTTTTGGGCCATCCTGCTTTCCTCCAAGCGTTGCTTTACCCGCTCAGGGTGTTGGACATCGAGAAGCTTGTCCAACATCTGGGAAATCCTTTCCATTTCAGGGTCTTCATCCAAAGGCCTGTTCATCTGCTCCATTAAGCTCCCTAGTTGTTCAATATCCTCCTTCATTCCTGTATTCTTTAACTCAACAGGGGCAGTCTCCTTCTTTTTTACATCATTTATGGATGGTGTATTGATCAACTTTTGGATGGCATCTAACTGGTTGCCTATTTCGGCCTCGGTGGACTTAAGTTCTTGGAAAGGCTCTTGCTCAATGAGCTCCTGTTTTTCCAAAACCATGAACGGATCCAACTTTGATTGTTCTGCTTTCTTCCTGGCCCTTTTTTCTTCCTTTTCATATAGGTCAAGCTTGGTGAGCGACCTGCTATCGTTAATTTCGGCATTTGGCAGGGACAGGTTTATGCCACTTGATAGGCCTTTCTCACTTATGGTTTGAGGGTTCCCACCTCCTAGTGCCCAAAATGCTAGGAATAGAAAAGGAACTGTCAATAGAGGAAGGAAAACCATCATCCTTCTTTTTCTTCTGAATAATTCATTTTGGTTGTTCATGATATATCAATTGGTTTTAGGGTTGTTGAAATAAACTATCTTCATAAACCGGTAGTACAGGAACTTCCGGTTGAGGAGTGGATGTAGGTATTACTGAAGGAGGGCTTAAAGCGGTGAATCCAATGGCTGTAAATAGCACGGTGGCCATCAGCAAAATTATACCGACTATCAGGTATTGATCTTTCAGTGAAAGCCCTTTTAGCCATCCTTGTAACTTGAAAGTTACTTTGTGTATTCCCGTCTCGTAACCAGAGGTTCTTTCCAGATATATAGGCTTTCCAAGTAATTTCATCGGTTATGAACAGTTTGGTTGGTATTTGAAAGAGTTTCCCATCTTTCTATTAACAGGCCATGAGGATTGTTATCGGAACGCCGAACCTCCCTAAGCCTTCCTTTGGTTACCAAATTCCGGGTTAAGACCGAGGAGCTGCGAACAATGGTCTGTGTGCCGTAATAGATGAATCCATAGGGGTATGCATTGGTATCCAATCGGATGCTGTCCATTTTTATATCCTGGCTTATATTCGCAGCAACAATCCTTTGATAGTAACCTTTCTCTTTCAAGTTATCATATGCTGTTTTTGCTGATCCATCAGCCAAATAAAGGCTTTTGGACAATTGGTTGTTTATCTGGTTTTCATCTGGTGCAAGGGTAAAGAAATAATGGTGGAACATCTTGATATGGTCCTTGGCTTCCACTGCTATATTTTCATTCCTTTCCCCAGAAAAAGCCTCCAACACTTTTCCATGTGCTAGAATATATATGTGTTCCTGGGCCCTTTCAGCATGATTCAGCGATCGGAAACAAAGGAGGCCACATAGCGTGCATACCGAAACAATCCCCAAAAGGCTAAACAACCTAATATGACGAAATGCGGAGTCAATGTTTTTAAGGTTTTCAAACATAATTTATAGTGATTTTGCCACAGCACCGCCCACCTTGACAGCAGCCTGTGCCCCTTGTTTTGCTATATTATTTGTCTTGTTCAGCAGCTGGTCCCTACCTCCCGGCTGTACTATATAACTGGCCACATTTGGAACCGTAAAATAGCCCACGATGGCAATGACCATAAAAACCATATAAGTGGTCGAGGACAGGAAATTCTGATCCAGTTCCATCAGGTTCAATTGTATTTTGGCAATGACCGCCCCGAAAATATTGGCCACGGGAAGCCACATAAACACATTGATGTACCTTGCAAACCATGCAGAAAGTGTATGTTGAAATCCATCATAAACCGATAGGCCCAAAACGATCGGTCCCAATATGGTCAAGACCAATAGCTGAAATGTCCTTATCGTATTGATGCACAATGAGGCCGCAAAGAAGAGGACCTGTAATATTCCACTTACGATTTGGTTTAGAATATTCTGAAGGTTGAATGCATAAATACTATTGGCCAGTCTTTCCCATATCCCTGTATCTTCCACACTTCCCGGGTAACTGTATTGATCCGGGTCACCCAAATTTGAAGGGGGGCTCACATGGGATGAAAGATCCTGTTTATTGAGTATATCTATATGCTTGTTAATGGCAGCATTGCTGTCATGGACCATCGAGGCCGTACCGTCGACGAGCAAGTCACCAACAGTATGGATCACTGCTATTATCGTTGGGAAGAAAAGGATCAACAGGCCGATAGCAAATGGTCTCAGTAAGGGGTATACATCAATAGGCTCTGCCCTTGCCATATGGCCCCATACCCTTGAGGCTATAAACCAAAGTGCCCCGAAACCTGCTATGGACCTTGCTACGGTGGTAAGCTGCTTGGCAAGAGGTAACATTTCCACGAACAGAGATTCCAATGTCTTGTGAAAATTCTGGACACTGTCCGCTATCCCTTGTGCCATGACAGTAGTTGGTGCCAACACAATTCCCGCAGCTATCCATGTCATTATTGCCCATTTATATACTTGGCAGTTCATTCCCATAACCTCAAAGTTCTACTTAGGTTTTTCTGTAAATTCTTTCGCTGTAGGTTTAGCATTTTCACCTTTGCGTTTGTATTGCGCACAAACACCAACATGGACTGCATTTCTCCAAACACCCTATCGATTGCCTCTATCCTTTCATGGTCACTCATGCGTAGCTTTCCTGCTGTTAATACCATGGCCAGTTCATCCAGGTTCTTCACACTTTCCTTAAAAAGGTTATGATAAATCAAGGTCATGTATTCCAATTCCGAAATCTCCATAAGTCCATCCTTGGAAAGTTGTCGATAAGTATCCGTATATTCTTTTATGATCATTTGTTGGAAACGGACAATTTCCCCTACTCTATAGTACTTTCGTACCTCTGGGCTAACAGCCCACAAACCATCCAGAAAAGCTTCATGTAGTTTATAATCCCCTTCTGCTATGCCTTTTATGGTCTTGTATCCCGTACTGAGTATGGTATAGCCTTTGTACATGTCCTGAAGGATCTGCTTGAGTTGATTGAGCTTCTCAAAATTCAACACCAATTGGACCGCCTCATGGCTCTGGGCCTTTAGTGGCCTGCAAAACATCAGACTTCCAAGAACACAGAGTATCCATAATTTAGTTTTCATCATCAAAGAGGTTTTGAAAGCTTAGATTGGAAAGGGCAGCATCTTTTAGTTGTCGACTATAATTGTTTAGCATTGCTTTCATCCTCCTCAGTCCTGAAAGGATACTGCTCATTCTCCGGTAAAGCTGCTCCAATGTTTTCAGCCGCTCGGCATCATCCATTTTCATTTCGAAGGGTTTTAGGATCATTTCCATTTCAGCCAGTACTTCGAGAGACCTTTTTATGGATTCTCTGTAATGCCTTTCCAGCATGGCGTTTTTGTCTGCCCCTAACATGGCGGACCTAAGTAATCTACGTCCGGAGGAAACTTCACTTATGATTTCCCCTTGCAGCCAAATAATCTTTTCGGTGAGATGGTTATCCCTTACTACGGGACTGATGCCATCCATTGCCGCCAGGAACTCTTCGAACAGGTTAAAGTCCCCATCACGAATCTGTCCTATGGTTCTCAAACCCGTCTTGGCCAGCTGGTATCCTTTCCAGGCCGTGTCTGCATAAACCTTAAGGGACACCAGTTGCTCTGCCAGGTACCTTTCCTGGGTTTTCTTTTGCTTGAACCATTCGTTAAAAGTCTGTGTATGGCCTCCCATTGAAAGCATGGTCAAGGCCAAGCCAATTAAGATCGTCCTTTTCATTGAATTGTTGTTTTATGGATATGGTGTTATTTCAAATCGTACAAATACTCCAAAGGCTCATTGGATTTCGGATAGTATTCTCTGGCCCCTATCACTTGGAAATTCTGTTGGTTGAATCGCCGGATATCATTGAGGTTCTTTTCCACCTTTTTATCCGTCCTGTATATGATTTCCAGCCTTTCTGCATCGCTCATCTGTACCGAATAGGCGGTCATGACATCCATCAGGTGCCCAAGGTTTCTGACACTTTCATCCAATATCAGGGAATAATGAGAGGCCATGGCTTCCTTTTCGGCAATCTCAAGTCTGTTTTCCTTGGACAAGACTGCCCAGGCCTCCTGATATTCCCTTACAATCATGGCCTGTTTATTGGCTATGTCCTTGACCCGGTGATACTGGGACAGGATGTTCTTCACTTTTCTGAGTTCATCGAAGAGTCCTGCATATTGGGAACGTTGTTTTTCGCTCCAACTGGCGATGTCATCCAATTCCAATTTGGTCAGGGCATTCTCAATCACTTTTTGGGCATTCTGTAGCCAAATAGTCTGATTTTGGAATCTCTGAATTTTAAGGTCGATCGCTTTGATGACCTTTTTCACCCCTTGTTTGATGATTTCCAATACAACGGCCAAGGGAACCGCTTCGGCCCTTTGCATGGGAATCATGACCAATCCGGCACACATGGCAATGCTGCAGCCCAGTAACTTCATTTTCCTTCCTATCATATTAGTGGTTTTCATTTTCTCTGGCCAGGATTGAAATGGCCTTCTTGAGGTTTCCATAACGTTTGGTGTACGCCCTGATCTTTTCCCTTTCCGATTCTTCGGTGGTATAGGCCAGGTATTCTTCCGGACTTACTTCAGTCCTGTAGACCTTACTGTGCTGTCCTCCCAAACTGATAAATACTTCCTTGTACTTTCGTTTGGGATCATTGGCTTTATTGATACTTAAGGCCAATGCCTTTTCCTTCTCGGTCATCCCTAGAAGTTCTTGGATACGCCCAAACTTGTTTTGGTATTTGGACTGGTCCAATAAAATCTTACAGTCTGAATTATTGACGATGGCCTCTTTGACCACTGGGGAGGAAATGATATCTTCCACTTCCTGCGTGACCACTATGGCCTCCCCATAGAACTTCCTGACCGTTTTGAAGAGGTATTTGATATATTCTGCCATACCCTCCTTTGCAATTGCCTTCCAAGCTTCCTCAATCAGGATCATTTTCCTTACCCCCTTGAGTTTTCTCATTTTGGCGATAAAGATCTCCATGATGATAATGGTAACCACCGGAAACAGGATGGGATGGTCCTTGATCGCATCCAATTCAAACACAATCATTCGTTGTCCCAGCAGGTCCAGGTTTTCTTTGGCATTCAATAAGTAATCGAACTCACCACCTTCGTAGTAGGGTCTCAGGACATACATGAAATTCTCCACATCGAAATCTTTCTCCTTTACCCCTTCTTTTTGAAGCTGTGCCCTGAATTCAATTTCTAGGAATTCATAAAACGCGTTGAAGCATGGGAATATATTTTGGTTCTGGTCCAGATAAGCATAAAAGGCATTTATAGCATTGGAAAGGGCCACATACTCCGACCTTTTAAACGGTTCATCGTCCTTTTTCCAAAGCGCAAGGAGCAAGGTCTTCAAGCTCTCCTTCTTTTCCGTGTCAATGGCTCCCTCCACATAAAAGGGGTTGAATCGGATGGGGTTGGCGGTCTCATAGGTAAAGTAATATCCCTCCATGAGTTCGCACAGTCCCCGATAGGAATGCCCTACATCCACAATGACCACGTGGGTTCCCTGTTCGAAATAGCTCCTTACCATATGATTGGTAAAGAAACTCTTTCCACTACCTGATGGACCTAGCACGAACTTGTTCCTGTTGGTTATGATTCCCGCCTTCATCGGTTCATCCGATAGGTCAACATTGACAGGCCTTCCGGAAATACGGTCTCCCAAACGAAGCCCTATTGGTGAAGGGGAAGAACGGTAATGCGTTTCCATGTTGAAAAGGCAAACAGCCTGTCCGGTAAATGTATCAAAGCATTCATTGGAGGGAAGCTGGCCTTCATTGCCCGGTAGTCCTGCCCAATACAGTTGTGGTGCTCCAAGGGTTTCCTGATGGGGCACTACATCCATTTGTGAAAGTGCCGAGGAGGCGCGGTTTCGGATATCGACCATTTCATCCCCGATGTCAGTCCAGCATATCAGGTTAAAATGGGCTTTAACAGGAGTTTTACCATCCGAAATGGCCTCGTTCAGGAATTCATTGGTGGCTTCCCTGGACAGGGCATTTTCCCTGCTATAAGCTGCCAAGCTTTCCAAACGAAGTCTTTTGGCCTCCAGGTCCTTGAGCTTTCTTTTGCCATCACCAATGATGATGTACTGGTTGTAAACGTGGTTGCAGGACAAAATCTCCCCTAAGGGAAAGGTATGCCCCACCTTAAAATCAGTCCTGTCAGTTTCATACCTTTCCCATTTTCTGTCCGTGGCAATGGAATTTGGAAGGCATTCCACATCTGCCATCGAATACATGGCCACCTGTTTATCGCCTATTTTCCAAATTGGCCTGAATACTATATCGGCCAAAGCTTCCCTAAGGCCATCCCTATTTAACAGCAGGTATTTTTCCAGGAGTCCCCCATCATCCCCGATGCCAAGGACCGCATCCGTGCCAAGTCGGTGAAGGCCCACGCCGGTATCATCCAGCACTTTTTCAAATTGCCCCAGCTCATCCATGAAAGTGTTAATCTGCTTTGCATCTATCAATTCCCGAGGGACAGGTCCATTTCTTAAAAGACTGGACATGGAAGATTTGGACAGGTTGGCCTTTCTGCATTGTTTTGTCACCATCAGATAACAACAATGGTTCAGATAGGGCCTTTCATGAAAAAACCGTTCACTTCCTTCGGCCAATAGTGATTGCACTTTTTCGAAATTACCTTTAAAAGAAGTTTGGGTAAACCAGTCCTGTTTATGGACAATAGTTCCTTTTTCCAACAGCCTTATGGCCTTTACCCAACCCAGGTGCAAATTCTGGTAATCAGTGGCCGAAAGCGTATAGATCTCCGGTAGGCCCACCCTATAAACTGCCGTAATGTCCCCATTACGAGCCAACAACAGCTCTTTCTCCATCCTGTATAAAGGGAAGTTTTTTTCCAGGTCAAATACGCCCATTACCTTTTTCTTAATTCTTGAAAAACCTTTCTGCTCCTGCACCTGATCCCCTGTGGGACCTTCTTATATGCCCACTTTTTCATGAGGCCATGCCGGCCATATTGGGCATTCATCTTGAATACCGAAATGGATAGTATTGCCCCGATTAGACCGGTCATAAGGATTATGAGCCAAGCAGGTACTCCAACCATATAGGCTATGCTCACCCCTAACAGGAGAACCACCAAGCCCACTGCCATATAGGCCAGGTATTGGCCCGAAAGGCCTTTGAACTCTATTGGCCGATTAATACCCTTATTGATCCTGTATTCCATGGTATGCTTGTTAAACACCGAAGAAACTTTGAAGGACAGTGGCTACCACTACCAGGAAAACACAGCTCCCAAACCAAGCTGCTGCAACCTTTCCGGTATCAGGCTCTCCATTGTTCCACTTGTTGAAAACCTTGATGGCTCCTATCAGTCCCGTAATGGCGCCTATGGCATACATCAGGTTGGTCCCCGACTGGAAATAGCTCCTGACCTTATCGGTAGCTTCATCAATTCCTGCAATACCGCCCTGGGCATAAGCACCAACAGAAACCAGACAAAGCAATACCCAAAACACTATCGGTAATAATTGCTGCACTTTTCTCATATTAGATTGGTAGTTAGTAGATTAATAATTTCCTTTTCAGTTGTCGCAAGCCCTGAATTTTCAATCTTTGCCCTTAATCGAAGGGTTGCTATCCTCTGGAAAACAGGCTCTCGTTTTCCTTCAAAACCGCTCCATATTTCCAATACCCGGTCGGAAAAGACTTTCTCATCCCCTTTGGATTGTGCAACTGCTTGTTCCAAATCCACCATGGTTTCCATGAATCCAATTATCAGAGGTTCCCACTTGTTCTCCTTCAAGGGTGGGAAGTTCTTTGAACTTTTTAAAGGTGCCGAAACCCAGATCGATTTCTTGTCCAATAGCTCCTTCCTGAAATACATAATTATTACATAGGCATAATAAATGGTCAGCAAGCCTGCCATAGAAACTATAAACTGTTGCCATGAGATGGTCTGGATCATCCTTCTTTCCGATTGGGTACATGACAAAGGTGTGTTGGATTCCAAAAAAATGTTCACACCGAACCCCGAAGTGGGCACTAATTATCAGGAAAGTATGCTAGCTATCTTCTCCCTTGCCATTAAGGTCAGTGTTGTCCATCCATTTTTCGAGGTGAAGTTTCAGGGCATCGATAAATGTCGTCCTACCTGATTTTCTGATGCGTATTTCCTGAAATGTCCGGTAATATTGAGAAAGGTCTTTTTGGAACATTTCCTCTAGATAGACTGCTATATCGCTGATGCTTACCTTACCATGGTTGAATACATTGGAAGCCTTCAGCGCGTAGGTCAGCTCTACCAGGGCAACCTTAGAAGCGGTCCATTTTAGTTTAGGATCATTGACGCTTATTGGGGGATGTTTTATCTTTTTAATTTCCTTGTTGAGGTAATCCTGAAGGTGCTCAAAAGCCATGAATTTAGCAAACCTGTAACTTCCCAAGGTGGCAAATCTCGCATCCCTATGTACAATCGGCTTGTCCGGAATAAAGGGAATCTTTTCTGCATTTCTGACAAATAGACTTTTGTCAAGGGATTCCTCTCCCAGTCTATAGTAATTATACAGGAACTGATGCCTGTGGAAGTAGGCTTGGATAAACTCAAGCTGTTTGATGTATTCCTGAACAACGCCTTCCTCTTTAATGGGAAGCTTGGCACGGATATAATATAATTCTCCATAGTACACCTGCTCAGCCTCAAACCTGGGTTTGATGTGTTTGAAAAAATCCATTTCTTCCTCGACATCTGTGAAAGTGTGGGTCAGGATAAATTCTTTGAGTTGTAGCATCACTGCATTAACAGCTTCGTAAATGGCTTCTGCTTCCCGGACGGGAATAAGGTACTGGTGCTGTATTTGTTGGACTTGGTTCTTTAGTTCCCTGTAAAGGTCGTTACAATAATTTTTCATGTTCTATAAGGTTAATGGTTAAAAAACGAACATAAATTTATTGTAACCAAACGTTTACAAATTGGGTATAAATGGATAATATTGACAAACTATTCAAATTACCATATGAATTATTCCTTTTCAGGGATAGGCGCAACAGCCTAATTTTATAACTGATAGGTTCCTTCTTACACGTTTTTACAATCTGTGAATTTTTGGGAGTAACAAAGAATTGTTGACAGGAAAAAACAATATATATGATGATGTATTTTTCAGGATTGCACTGTCCGTGACAGGAGCATTATTCTTGACTATCAAAAGCATCATACTTCCAAAGCCAATAATGGCAGTTTACGATCAGGTCCTCCTCCATTTCCTAAGTTATTTTATGATCTGCCTTGTAGGTACAGAAATTACCTTTCGAGCCACTGCTTATCTTGATAACCGTTGTGACTGGATCCAAAGGCCTTTTACCCGTACCTGTCTTCAGCTGCTTTGCGCCATCATATTGCCTTTTTGGGTAATGTATAAAGCTGACCAGTGGGTTTATGTACATTTAGGGTTTCAGAGGGCTTTTCCATTTTTGGGCCTATATATTCTTTTCTTGAATATCTATTATATATGCTGCTACCTGTTGTATAAAGATCAAAATAACTTTGCCCCTAGTGATCAATTCAAACAGACCATATTGGTCAACAAGGGCATCAATCAAGTCCCGTTATCCGTAAGTATGATCAGCCACATCAAAAGAGAAGGGAACCATGTGTATATCGTTACCTTTGAGGAACAGGCTTTTGTGACCATGCAGACCTTGGATGAAATGCAACAATCACTAAACCCAAAGTTTTTCTTCAGGGCCAATCGCCAGGTAATTGTAAATTACAGCGCATGTATCCATTTCGGGCCTGATGAACATCGTAAGATCAAGCTTGAGATAACACCCAAGACTGCTTCTCCTATAATTATCGGCCAAAGAAAAGTAAAGGCATTTAAGGAATGGATGGAAAGGTGATTGATTTAAGCTTTTGGAAATTTAAGTTTCATCTTCCATTCCATGGTATTCAATGTACCAAGGAATTCCTGAATCCCTACTATCAATTCCTTGTATGAGGGGGAATCTCCATAAATCATCTGTTCCTGCATGGTCTTATAATCCTTCGCCCAGTCATCCATAAAATCCTGACCAGGTATTGGCTGTATGGTCTGGGGTTGATGCAGGTTATAATCAATATTTCCCACTCGGGTATAGGTATGTCTGTGCCCTACTATGGTTTCGTACAGATCATGATCGTTTATGGCGCTATTCGCAAACGGGGATTTGGACAATTGGTAAATGTCATATAGATGCCTGCTTAACCGGTCAACCCTTATTTTCTCTTTAGGCCGTTGAAATTCTTCATGAAGCAAAAACAGCTTCTCCAGAAATGTCCTTTCAGGCAAAACCGATGGTATGGAAATCGGACTTTATGCAAAAACTGCCCCTGAATACTGATCATCTATAAATGAGTTTATTGTTCTTTTTTCAAAGGGCTCTCTCAATGACCGGCAGCCTATTTCCACTTGGACCCTTGGCAAAATGTAGCCTGGAGGGTCAATAACATTATTATAGAATATTTCAATGACTCTAAGATCCTGATCACTTGAGGTTGAGGCTATTAGTTGGAATTCGACATCTTTAAATCCTTTGGCCATAAACCTGTCCCTTAGTTCAGGGAAAAAGGTATCTTCTATAAACTTACTGGTTTCCTTTCTTAACTTGGTTCTCTGGTTTTTGCTTAATTCCCCGTCAAATCCAAAAACTTACGGTCAATGGCCAGATCAATGTCTTCGGAGAAACGGTCAATCAATTTCCAAGCTTTACTAAGGGAGGTGCCGCCCTTGAATACAAGATGGGAAGCCACTTCCATTTCAAAAATGGTTTCCAAGGTTTGAACTACCCACCAATCTTTCTCACCGGCAAAAGCAGGAATTCCTTTTTCATTTTCCACTCCTTTACAGACATCAGCTTTGTCCTTTGCCTTAAGATCATAAAAAGTCATTGCGCTGTATTTTAATATTAAAGTGCTTTTTCCATTATTTGTCGAATCCAAACAGGTGCCAAATCCATATCATGCTTGAGATGTCTAGGGTTCTCACTTTTAAGTAATTCAATTATCCGAAATTTCTCCGCAGTACTGAGATGGTCCTTTCCTATTTCCCTAAGGGCTTGGATGACCAAAGCACTGATACTCCCTTTGGCAGCAAGGTTCTTTGGGGTTGTTTTCTTTAGTTTGATACTTCTTTTGCCCAGTTTTATTTCTCTTGGAGCCCCGTCGGTAAGAAAAACTAACTTCATGGGTACCTGTGTGCTCAGCCCCAATGCATTCAAAGCGTATGTACCCGTTGGCACAATCCTGATTTTATCCCTTTTCGCTATTGCCTGGGCAACCTCATCGGCAGTAGGCAGAACTTCTCCGATAAGCGGGTTAATTTTCGGACGCACATATATACCTTGTGCCAATGATTTTATGGTACCATATTCCTTTAGCCTTTGCAAGGCCTTACGGACAGCTACTCCTGATCCGTACTCCCTAAAATCCTCAGGAAAGAACAAGGTTCCTTTAGGCTTTGATTTAATGGACTTTTCAATGGCTCTTTCCGTATTCATCATGATACATAAGTATTGACATGTCACAAATTTAGTAAATATTTGTGACACAATTATACTTACATTTGTAAATGGACAATCTCCAAAACAACTATAAATTCTTAGAATATAGCCAAAAGTCTAAGAATCCTCTACTATACCTCTACTAGGACTGCGAGCATCCATCGGGGAAGAATGGAAGGTTGATACTTTATATCTGAATAATCATCATCTACAAATGGATGTTCTCTGAAGGTCCCCATGGAAACTTCCATTTACAGCATCAAGCCTCATGGTTATAATTAATTCTATTGTAAGGAAATTTCAATTCATATAGAATTTACAGTCAAGTGATACACTTTGCCTTAAAGGAAATAGCTTATTTAGGCATGAACTAGTGTCTCAATTGGAGCAGCTTCCATTCAAAATTTCCTCAACAGTTGGATTATATTTATTCTGTCTTGCTCCAAACAAGTCTTGAACCGGGTTCTGTTGAAAAAAATCAGTCAACTCACAGAAATTACTTAACAGGTCATTTGAATCAAATTGAAGTCGGGAAGTAGAAACAATATTGCCGAGTCCTTTCACTTCCAGCAAGTTTATATTATTCAAGACTAAAAGCATGGACACAGCTTGTAAACTTTCTAGCCCACTAAAATCTACCAACAACTTATTATCCGAAACAAAAAACTGATCACCTATCTCTGAAAGTTGATCCAGCCCATCAAATGATACCAGTTTATCGTTATTCTCAATACTAAAATTTGATAGTACTTTGGAAAGATTATTAAGACCATTTAATGAAGTAAGATTTCTATTGTCTGAAATGGTAATGAATTCCACTTCTGATAGGTTTTCAAGACCTTCTAGAGATATCAGATCATAATTATCACTTATGATAATGCCATCAACCTTTTTTAGATTCGCTAAACCATTAAGATTTTCTATATCATAGGTGGAATTTATTTTAAGTGTTCCACTTATTTCAGTGTAACCACCAGCAGAGAATGAATTTAAATCATCCAAAGAACCTATTTCTACATTACCTTCAAAAACGGTGGAAGTATTATCATTTTTCGCATCATCAATGCATGAAAATAAAACTCCAGCAACTAAAAGTAGAATGAGGTTTTTCATAAGGTTATTAAGGTTTTAATTTTATTTAAAGAAAGTTTGCAAGCATAATGGATTGTATATCTGCCTCCTGATACAATTGTAAACCAAAAGTATATCAGGTCTAATACTTTTTAAGAATTCGTTTACCTGAAGAAAATTTTCACTTTATGGCTCTCCCTTTTTTAAATATAAACCTCCATTCTTAAAATGAGTATCCCCTCAAAACTAAAGAATCTTAAATACAAATAAAATGAGGCTGCCTTGTAAGTCTGAAGTATGCACTCCATTATCCATATGGCAGTCCATCATGGGAGAGGAAATTTAAACACCTTAGACATTAATTAGGGGAAGTTATATACCGTCGCGATCTTCTAAAAAACGTTACTAAAATCAAAAATTTCATAGATATCCCTGAAAGTCTCTTCTTTGCTCTTACTAGTTCCCAAAATTGTTATTTTGGTTAGCACTTCTTCAAATCTAGAAAATGGTTGAGAGAAATTGGTTATGCATCCAATCTAGAACTACACCTTGTCACAGTCCCATAGCTATGTTAACAGGAAGTCGATCCAAAAGAATTATTACCTAGCATTGTCCCATTTCTGGGCCGTATCAGTAAATTCTTTATATATGCGACTGGTGTTGAATTTATTTCTACTGTACTGGATGTATTCCGCCAAGTTCTTGTTGTAAGTATAAAAAATATCAATATAAAAATCTTTTAATACCTGCTCATCCACAGTTTGGTGTCTAATATGTAAGCATATAGTTTCAAAAAAGTTTAAAACAGAGGCTATTGCAATTATATTTTCTGGGTTATCTTCAATATTTTTAACTGAAAAGCCCCTTTCCCTAAGTTTTCTTATTGTTAAATTACTTTGAGAAAGTTGAGAAGAATACCACGTATTAATAAGATTAAAGGAATTTTGTCTAAGCTCAAATTTCAACTTTTTTTCAGTCTCTGCTCTAATACTATTAACATTGATTGCATTATAAACTAAGCTAATAGCAGCTATTACAGTCCCTATAATGAGGAATATATCACTCACTTGTTGATCATTTTGGTACATGAAGTACCATAAGAGGATGGCTATTATTATTATTATTAGGCCGGTAATAAGTAAAACATACTTGATTTTAATATTATATAGTATCCATTGATCGCGCAATAAATATTTCGAACATTTGTATATCCAATCAAATGTTAACGTACATATCCTCTAAAAATAATAAATACCCAAAACAAATAAAATACCTCAGATAAGGTGTATCGCCCTGAAACCATCTTCAATAGTAAAACTAAACAACTCCTAATTTTAAAAAAATATCCCATACAGGGCATTTTTCACCAACTTCAAAACACCTATCTTAAAAAGTTTAATATTTCCAATACTGTTCTTCTAATGAAAAAAACATACTCCTCCTCTACCTTTCTTTATTTTTTGCATTGTCCCAGACATATAGCTAGACGATTTATGTAACTAAGACAGGCACCCAATACTGTAAATCTTTAAAATATAGTTCTATTAGCCACAAACTAACTGATACCAAAAAGAAAGGGAAGCCTTCCGCATCATGTGCAAACCTTCACTAGTTCCTTAGTGATAAGTAATAAGACTGGCATAAATAATAAAGAGGCAAGTGAAACAAATAAAACAACTCCCAATAAAGCAAATACCACAAAACCATCTACCCAACAAAGAGCAACTTCTGTTCGCTGTTCTGCCCCCAAAAACAGGAAACTGATGTAAAAGAACGGCCAAAAGTGCCCATGGAAAATGTTTCCAAAATGGAAGATTGTGAATAGGTAATCAAATGGCCTTTTATCTTATTTCCCAATTCAACTTGAAAACCCGGAAACGGTAATTACAAATTCCCAAGATACTGAAGCGAAGTGAACAAACTTCTCTTTGTAGGGAAACTAAAGGTTACTCATTGAAGCCAATGTTGCCATTAGATTTAAATACGGCTCAAGTATTATTCAGCTAATTTTGATAATAAGCTTTTTATTTTAGTCCTAAAAAAATTGATCTTTATAGGTAGTTCCATATTTAAAATTATTTCCAAATATTGACCGTATTAAATTGTCCAATTTATCTTCATAGGGTCCAATGGCATCTTTTTCAATTGTATAGCTATCGAAATTAACTATAAACATTTTACAGTCCCTTATTATGGATTTAACGTTTCTAGTCTTTTCAATTCTTTCAAAAGACATAAAGTAACTTATGAACTTCTCTACTTTTATAAACTCGTCCATATTGTCAATACTAATTTCGAATACGATATATTCAGGAACAAGATTATAATGGGAATACATAGCTAAAAGTCCAGTTGCACTATTGATAGCAGATTTTTCGAGATTTGACTCCGATAGGATGTCTTTGATAGTCAATTGCCAATCAATACTGGTTATATTTGAAGAGAAAAATCCACTTTTTCCGTATCTGTGTGTTTTAACTTTAATCATAAATCTCTTTTTTAATTAATGGCAATGGCTGTATATACGCCATTGGTGTATATACAATATTATTTAACCGTTTCTTAAATTATTGTTATACAGGTTCATATATACCTTTTTGATAATCAATTGATGTGGTAATCTTTTGCAAGAATTTAGTAAGTGCTTCCCATTGGGACTTAGGCGAAGTGACATACTTCCCCTAGTTGGGGCAAGGAGAATCCTTTTTGTAGATTCTCCAAAAACGACATGTATCCTCTCTGATGCCATAATTCTTATTTATGCGCTACCTCGATCATATAAATACATTGCGTATACATCCTCTAATCCAAGTTATTTAATGCTCATTACACTAATTTCAAACACTTGTAAACATTTACAATTGGACAGATTAATTAAAAATAATATATGATTATCCGCAATGATACCAGTAAGGATAAATAGCAGCAATGATGAGCCTGTCAAATAGTTTTTGACCGAAATATCTTCTGTTGAGTTTATAACAGAACTCATCAAGATAGTTTTGCATCATTCTTTCGCTTATCATATGGTATGTCTGCAGGTGTTTCTTTAAGTTGCTGATAGCAATGTGTACCCATTTGAGGTTGAAGTGCCCCTTTTCGGTTCCCGATATCTCCTTGACATGCACATCTATACAATCACCCAGGTCTGAGAAGGTGGTGCTCATATCTGTTTGAAGCACGGAGTTTGGATCAATAAATTCCTTGATCAAATTCTGGGCTGTTTTCGCCTCCAGGTTCTTTATCTTCTTCATCTTAAAATACCTACAGCTTTTGTCGGACTTGCCCGTTTCAAGGTCTTCCAAAACCGTTGATTCGGCCATTACCGCCACAATCGACCGTTTTTGGCTGCCCCTGCCTCGTTTAAGTTTGTTGGAGGTTTTGGTGGCTTTGCCCACGAAGGCCTCGTCATACTCCACCATGTCCTCAAGACTGTACAGATCATCGCGTTTCCCCATTACTTTACGGAGTTTATGGTACATCCTGAAGACGGGTTCGTAACGCTTCATGCCCAGCTGTCTTTGCAGTTCCAAAGCACTGAAGCCCTTCTTGGTGGCTGTGATGAAGGTCATGGCCAACAACCAGGTCCGGATCGGAAGGTTGCTGTTTTCCATAACCGTACCGCTTTTGATACTTGTTCGGAAGCTGCAGCACGAACATTGAAAGGACTTCTTGTTTGCCAACCAATAATGCTTGGTACCTTTGCATCTTTTGCAGATGATACCAGCTTGGGACCTTTTATGCCTGATAAACTCGATACAGGAAGATTCGTCAGGAAACCGATTGATGAAGTTGATTATGTTCATGGTCAAAACCGTTTGTCTTGACCTAATTTATAGTTAGTAATAACTCAAATGAAGCAATTGACACCAACTGTCAATCTTAATTTATTTGGCTACTGGTGCTATTGCGGATATACACAAAATAATAAATAGGTGCATCAAATGAAATACCCGTTCAACGGTATTTTTCACCCACTTCAAAACACTTATATTAAAAAGTTTAATATTCCCAACACCTCCTTTAAATTAAAAAAAAATCTACTCCTACTCTTCTTTATTTTTTGCATTAGCCTTGGCATATGGTCAGACGGTATATATAACCAAAACAGGTACCAAATACCATAAATCCTTTTGCAAATATTTAAAGTACAGCTTCATAAGCCTCCAACTCTCAAATACCAAAAAGAAAGATTATACTGCTTGCAATGTCTGCAAGCCTAGTTCGGTAATAATGAGTAATAAGACTGATATCCCAACTAAAGCTACAATTGAAAATAATAATTTAACTCCAGCCGGTTTTCCATGCATATTCTGCCTAAAGGGCTGGTTCGGATTCGGCACTTCGGGATATTGGGAAGTTCGACCAAACAGACTACCATTCCGCTTATTCATCAGATACTTGGAATACCGATTCGGGAAAAGGAGTCCCGGATTCTGGAAACCTATAACCCAAGGTATTGCACCTGCTGCCAGAAGGAAAGCATGGTAAGCATCCATCGCATACCTAAAAGAGGGTCGCCGAAAGCCGTCTTTTCTGCTGTCAAAAACCAATTTTAATTCCTGATATTGCTCGGGATAGGAAACCTATGTCCATGCAATAAAAAAGCCCTTCCAAAAGCCATTGGAAAGGCTAAAAACAATAAAACTCTTTTTGAATCGATACCGAATCTACTGGTAGGTACTACTTTTTAATCTAATTGGACACCTCGTTTCCCTCAAAAAATCCTGACTCAATCCCCATAGGAACCTCTCCGTACATGATAGCCATCGGTACCGTGCAACACCGGTTTCATCGTTCGTGCTACGCACGCGATGAAAACCTAGTTGTTAGCTGCAGTTTTATTTTGCTTCCATGAGATCCCATATGCTTTCAGAAATTTTAGCAAATATTTCGTCCTGCTCTGATTCATTAAGACCTGCAATAGGATTAGAAGGGGAATTCGTAGCTTGAAATTTAGATAGTTTTTTGATTCGAGGAAATAAAGAATGTCTTATGATAATAGGTATTATCAAACCACCTTCCTTTTCTACGTTTTCCAAAAGCTTTGGTATTTCAACATGGTTAATAAAATCAGATGCCAAAAAATCAGGGCTTATGAGTAGAATGCCAATTTTAGATTCTGCCATTGATTGCTTAACAGTCTCAAACCATTTATCTCCAGGTTTAAGTTTGTCGTCCGACCAGACCCGAATGTTCCCAATTTCCTCTAGAGGTTTAAGATGAATTTTCAGTCTATTTTTCCAAATCTCATCTTTGTGAGAATAGCTAATGAAGATGTTATTTTCTTTTAGGCCTATTTTTGGGATTTTAACATCATTTAAAATTACGCCTGTTTCTTCTAATAGTTTATTTATTGAATTTAATATGGGAATTGTAATTTTCGAGTCCCCGGTTAAGAGATTTTTTTTACATTCTTCGCAGAAAGCGTTGCCCTTCATACTTTTTTTTATATCCAATTTGGAAGTTTTTACATCGTAAACACATTCCCTTGTGCCTTGATGGTTCTTATGTGACGGATTTAAGAAGTTTAAACTATATCTAGCCAAATAATAAATGAAATATGCATCCATTTTATTCTCAGGAATAATAGTGTCTGCAACCCCGTTGGTAGTAAATATCCCGAGTCCTTTTTCAGGTTCACTACTTCCGAAGATATTATAATATTCATCGTAGACTGGATTGTCCGTAATTAATAGAACATAGGGATGAAAACCGCCAATTTCCCGACGTCTCTGATCCATTGTTTTAAACAACAGTCGAGCATCAATTTCATCGGGAAACATGATGTTAAAATCTCTTTGGTTGTTCTGATCAATAATACTATATTCTAAATCATCTTGGAGCTCATTTGCCCTTTTTACAGAATTTTCTATAGCACTTTGAAAGTCTTCTGAGAGATTAAAAATTTCAATTGGAATTTTTGCCATTAGCTGTATTTTTTTGATTAATGGTGAGATTGACGCATTTAAAATCACTCAATAAGTATTGCCATTAAGTTAATCAAATAAATTAAGTGCTTTCATTTGGTAAATTGCAGAGAACGCTAGGCTAAACTGCGTTTAATGCAGTTTAGGTTTTGTTAGGTTCTGTTTTAATTTCTTCGACAAGATATCCCGAAAGAAGGTATTTTTCTGAATCCAAAGTCACTTCTCCATTCAGTTTTTTAATTATCTCCTCAAATGATTCAAAAGGGCCTACTTCTTTACCAAATAAATCATCAGGTTCGACACTGGAGTAATCATATACTCTTGTAAATCCTTCATCTGAATCATCAAATTTTTCAAAAATCAGTGCAAAATAGCCTTCTTTAGTTTTTCCTAAAGTTACATAACGGAAACATCTGAAATTATTTGTAAAGAATTCCCCAAGAAATTGTTCTACCTCTTTCCCTGAATTTATAATAGGTAGTATTTCAGACAGATTTAAGTATCTCATTAATCCTTAATTGAACCTAACGGCTGAAATTACGCCATTGGTGTATACACAATATTATTTAACCATTTCTTAATTTATTGTTATACAGATATTTATAGATAATCGATTGACGAGGTAATCTTTTGCAAGGATTTAATGAAGGTTTCCCATTGGGTCTTAGGCCAAGTGACATACTTCGCCTAGTTGGGGCAAGGAGAACACTTTTTGCAGATTCTCCAAAAACGACATATATTCTCTCTGTTACCTTGATCCTTATTTGTGTGCTACATCGAACATATAAACGCATTGCGTATACATCTTCTATTCCAAGTTACTTGAAGCTCATTTCACTAATTTCAAACGCTTATTAAACACTTGTAAACATTTACAAGTGAACATATTCATTAAAAATAAGAAATAGGTGAATCAAATGAAATACCCCCTTTACGGTATTTTTTACCTACTCCAAAACCACTATCTTGAAAAGTTTAATATCCCCAACAACCCCCATTTAATGAAAAAACGCCTACTCCTCCTCTACCTTACTTTTTTCTTTGCATTTGCACAGGCATATGGTCAGACGGTATATATAACCAAGACGGGGACCAAATACCATAAATCGTCCTGCAATTATTTAAAGTATAGTGCTATAAGCCTCCAACTCTCAGATGCCAAAAAGAAAGATTATACTGCTTGCAGCGTGTGCAAGCCTAGTACTATAGTGAGGAATGATAATAGCAGTACACAAGCCAAAGCTGCAAGTGAAATAAATAATGTAACTCCCTCTAAAGCCAGCACCACAAAAGCATCTCCCCAACCCAAGGCTAATTCTGTTCGCTGTTCCGGTACCACCAAAGCAGGAAGCCAATGTAAAAGAATGACCAAAAGTGCCAATGGTAAATGCTTTCAGCATGGCGGGTAGTAAATAGGTAGTCAAATGAGCTTATCCTCATTTTGCTATTTTACTATTGTTATCCGAAAATTGGAATTACAAAATCCAAAGATAGAAAGGTGCAGATGCATTCTTCACCAAGTCGGGGATCGTAATCACAGATTACATCTAGTAAAGTAGGCGTCCTTATACATTACCAACCTCACTATCTACCATGCCAGCAGACAAGTACAGACTGTACCGATAACTATCGGTAAGAACCGTATCCCGAAAGCTTTCGGGAGTCGTGTAAGACCGTGTGCGCCATGGCGTAGGCGCACCGTGAGCCATAGGCTCACGGCCGTCCACTCATTAGCTTTTATTATTTTTTAACTTGATGTTCCCAATAAGCCCCACTAATGTCTGTGATTTTAAGCGTATATGTCCCTTTAGACAAACTTGATAAAACTTCATTATCCAAATTTAGCTTTGCTTTTGCCCCTAATGGAACAATTAAACTGTGCTTACCTGGTTTTATTTTAGAAACATAATAGTTTAAGATACTCTCTTTATCCATGGTAGCTAAATCTTCTTGGGTATATTCAATAATTGTGTTGTTTTTGTTGTCATACAATTCAATTCCTATCACCCAAGAACCATAAACATCCACGCCTTCCGTCCTATAAACATCAAAACTTAATCTGTTTTCGCTGATTTTTCCATCTGTAATTTCCAATTTTGGCTTTACCGATTTATTTTGGAGTGTTCCCCATACACCGCTGTGAAATACTTGGTTTGTCATTAAAGTCACTCCTAAAATAAATAGAGAACCTATTAAAACAACTTTTGGAAAAACCCTTTCTTTTATTGGCAAAATACCTGAACCCAGCCAAGCAAACCATTTCTTTTTGGTAATTGCAAAATTGTTTTTTATCAGATAATTGTCGAGGGAGTATTTCCCACTACCTGTTAAGAATAAAACAAAACCTGTGGCGATTCCTAGAATTCCTATTTGCCATTCGTCAAGGCAAGTTGTGCCAATCCAACCAGAGCCTAAAAGGATCCCCATAGCCAAGCCAAAAACACCAATGCTCATTATTCTGGTAAACAAACCGAACATAATAAACAAACCGACAATACCTTCAACAACCGTAAAAATCACCATATTAATCCAAAGTGCATCTAGATTTTCCACCAAGTATTGTATGATGGGTTTTATACCCAAGGCGTTGGGTAAAAAGGCATTAAATTTTTCACCAATATAACCCGCTACTTCAGGGTCAAGCTTATCGGCTAATACGGTTCTTCTCCAAAATGCCGAAAAATAGGTCCAACCTACTACTAATCTTAATGCGAGTGCCAGAAGCCCTGCATCATTTTTTAAACTTACATTCTTCATAGTTTATTAGATTGTAAGAGTGATAAACCCTTTCTTAAGAAGTTGAAAACCGTATAAAATACCATTGGGTGTTATTTCAAGATTACCTGGCAAGGATTCTGGATTTATGTTGAATTTAGAAAGTGAAATTCCACAAACAATAACTTTTACATTTTGAGCTTTTGCTTTTTCCAACAATTCATTAAAATCCGAATTATCTGCTATCTCATTAACTGTTTTACCACAAATGATTACATAAAACTCTCCGTACTTTCTCCTGTCTTCTTTTGCTAATGCATTTGCAGTAAGCAGAACAGGTTTAAGTTGTTGTATGTTTTTTGAAAGCACTAGATAATTATTCTTTTCTGGATTAATCTCTTGGGCATGTAATTGGATTGTTCCAAATAATAAAAGGAACATTGTTGTTATATATATGATTGAATTTCTCATTGTTTTTGAGTTTTTAGATTTGAATTAATACTAAAAAAAAGAAGTCCGCCAAGTATGGCTACATTCTTAAAATGCGGACCTAAAGTTGTCATTTGTCCAACTTGTATGGTTAGCGTAATAGGAATTAGAACTGCAATTAACATTATTGCTGCAATTCGGGTTTTAAAGCCTATAAGTAACGAAACACCCGCTATTAACATGACAACACCTGATAGAATCACAGCTGTTTCGGGTGTGCCAAGAATATGCCCTATAAAACCAATAGAGGCATTTTCTATCCTGCTCACGGTTTTTTCGGTATTAAAAAAATGAATTGAGCTCGCCACTATAAAAATCAGGCTTATCATAATGCGAAGAATAACTACAGACCTGTAGCTAACTTCAAGTGTTTTTTCTTGAAATTCCATTTGTAATCTTTGTAATTGATAAATAGCAGTAATGGCAACTGCTTTGAGTTTTCTTGTTTAGAAAATCAATTACGAATAAACCTTGAGGTTCTGATATAGAATATACAGTGGAACATCAGTGGCTTGTTGGCTTTTTGATGCATTAAGGTTGAAAGAATGCTTGAGTAAATAGATTGTAAAATCAAAACGAAAAGCATCCGATATTAGAAAGTCTGATAGCTGAAAAGTTGGTTTTGAAATATCCTGAACGGTTTCAGAAACCTCAAAATTCTGGCAATCTGATTGGGAAATTGTAGATTGACTCTTGTTTAGAACTTTTGTTTGGGGAATCCCTAATTCGGCCTGAATAATATTCCGAACCTTACAAGGTGAAAGTAAAAGCAAACATGCCAATCCAAATACGGACAGAATTGAAATGATTTTTTTTATTTCCAGGCTTTCTTTCACTTTTGCAAAGTTAATAATAAATGGCTTTGAAGCTGAATTATGGTATTTATAATATAACGAGCACATAAACGCATTGTGCATACATCCACTATATATTATTTTTGAATACAGGCCATTCCAGTTAATAGAAGCTTATTTACCTAAATTCAAACACTTCTAAACATTTACGATTGGATATTTACATTAAAACTAAGAAATAGGTGAAACAAATAAAGCAATTCCCACTAAAGCATCTCCCCAACCCAGGGCTCCTTCTGTTCGCTGTTACGGTACTACTAAAGCTGGAAGCCGATGCAAAAGAATGACCAAAAGTGCTAATGGTAAATGCTTTCAGCATGGAGGTTAGCGAATAGGTAATACCATGGCCTAATCCTTTATTAAAACAATCAGGAAACGGGAATTACAAATTCCTAGGATATATGGGAGAAGAAACATTCTTCTCCCAGTTGGCGGGCCAACAGTATTTTGGGTGAAACAACCGTCGGTACACCAAACGGTGTAAGGGAAAGCCTATGCCCAAAAAACAGCCCATAAGTTGTCCCAAAGCCCACAAAATGGGCAAAGAAAAACCTAAATACCACCAAACAGCAGGCAAAATACAGCTCAGGTACCGGATTTTTAAGTTCAAACCTCCAAAGATACAAAAGGGGAAAAAGCTTTCCCCATAATTACCCCTTTCCCTGCACCACTCGTTCAATACTGCACTCATGCCTGCCCGCCATTGGAGGGGTCGGCCGTTCCGGCCACACGAATGCTTAGTTATTGGCGGTAGTTAGTATTTTTTCAACCTTCGTTGCACATCACTCTCGTTCTATACCAATAGCAAGGATTACCCCAACGGCAAACCCAAACATAGTTGTTGTGGCATACTTGAATTCCACAATTACAAGCGCGGCTTATTCCCGCTGCTTCTAATTCCTGAAGTTCTTCTTCAGTCGCACGAATTGCTTCGACTTCTTCTCCGTCAATTTTCAAGATGATTTTTACATCTTCAATAACCATTTCACTTAACTTTTTCATTTTTAGAAATTTAATATATATTGCCTACTCTGTCTGGTTTTCGGCTTCCCCGTTTTAAAGTTTTTTCTAAGTACATACTACTCTTGGTGAACTGCCTGTGCAGTCGCAATACCCATCTCTTGAGCAGGTTCTAGTGACAGACTGTCCATTACACGTGCAAGTTATCCTGACACTATCGACTTCAACTTCACCTAATTTATCAATAATGAAAGTCTTGACTGTTTCAGTACCATTTCTTAAGTCTTCATCAATTTCTATGATGAGCTTTCGGTTGTTGATTAATTCTTGTTCAGATTTTTTCATTTGTTTTTATTTTATTATTGCTTACTCTTAATAGTTTTCGGCTAACTCATTTTTCACTTAGTATTATTTTGAAAAAGTACTTTGTGCCCTTTCCTTGAGCATTCGTGAAATAATATGACCCTTGTGTTTGACCAGGGTATAAGTAATTTTGATTATACTCTATTTCAAATAGCTCCCAACCTAATTCTCCTAATTCATTAAATAATCTATTTTCTGTTCCATTCAGTATTTTTCTAGGAATTACTGCTTTCAGATCATCTTGTAAGACTTTAGCCATTCCAAGTGTGTCCACTGCAATTGATGTACTGTCGCCATAATTAACTCCAAATCTCACCGTCAAATACTGATATTTATCTTGTCCATATGATGTAGTTGCCAATGCCATACAAGAAGCAAAGGCTACAACAATCGATATTATTTTGTTTTTTCTGGTCATTTGGTTTGTTTTAATTACCGCAAACGTCTGTATATACGCCAATGGTCTATACACAATATTATTTTAACATTTTATTAAGTAGTTGACAATCAGGTTTTTATATACTTATAGATAACCGATTGACGAGGTAATCTTTTGCAAGAATTTAGTAAGTGCTTCCCTTTGGGACTTGGGCGAAGCGACATACTTCCCCTAGTTGGGGCAAGGAGAATCCTTTTTGCAGATTCTCCAAAAACGACATGTATTCTCTCTGATGCCATGATTCTTATTTACGTGCTATACGAGCATATAAACGTATTGCAAATACACCCTCTATATCCTTTTTCCATAAAGCCCCTTAAAGTTACAAGAAGGCCATTTATATGATTTCAAACGCTTATCAAACACTTGTAAACATTTACAAGTGAACATTTCCATTAAATCTAAGAAATAGGCAAATCAAATAAAATACCATTTTTACGGTATTTTTTACCTGCTTCAAAATAGCTACCTTAATAAGTTTAATATTCCTCGACACCTCCTATAAATGAAAAAACACCTACTCCTACTCTACCTTACTTTATTTTTTGCATTTGCCCAGGCATATGGGCAGACGGTTTATGTAACCAAGACAGGTTCCAAATACCACAAATCCTCCTGCAAATATTTAAAATATAGCTCAATAAGCCTCCAACTAACAGAGGCCAAAAAGAAAGATTATACCGCTTGCAGCGTGTGCAAACCTAGCTCGGTAGTGACGAGTAATAAGGCTGGCATCCCTCCTATGACCGCAAGTGAAACAAATATTATGACCCCAGCAAAAGCCAGTACAACAAAATCTTATCTACAATCCGGGGCTACTTCTGTTCGATGTTCCGGTACCACCAAAGCAGGAAGCCGATGCAAAAGAATGACCAAAAGTGCCAATGGAAAGTGTTTTCAGCATGGAGGTTAGCAAATAGGTAGTCAAATGACCTTTTTATCTATTTGTCATATCTTCAAAACAATCAAGAAATGAGAATTACAAATTCATAGGATAGAAGAGTGGAGTGGCATACTCCAGCCAGTCTGTGGTATAGAGTAATGAAGAATTGTCTTTTACACTCTAATCATAGTAAAAGGTTTAAGTCTTTTATCAGGTTTTTAAATTCTAGTTCAGTTCTATCATATATTTTCTCGCATGCATCTAAAAAGTTATCACCAATTTCATTCTTTTCGATGCCAAATGTTTTTAATGCACTATCCATTTTATCCCCGAGTTTTCTTCCTGTTTGATGTGAATCCAACTGCCTAAGAGTATTGATGGCACTTAATATCTTGATCAACTCGATTTCCGCAAGACCATTTTCTAGTCTTATGTTGATCTCTTTTGAATCACTTTTAGAATTTAAACCTGTTTCTTTGGCGATCTTTAGGTAGTTTAATATGAGGTTTAAAAGTTTTATGCTTCGAAATACTTCACCTTCACTTTGTTTGAAACTGTTTAGATCAATCCCTAAAACCTGTGTTGCAGCCTTCCTTAAATTCTTTTCTACTAAATTTTCAATTAGAAAATGGTGAAGTTTTTTTATACGGTTTAGAAAACTCTCTCTTAAAAGCTTGTGGGCAAGATGATTTGATATAGGCTTAATACTATCATGATTTGACCAACCATAATAATTTAATTGTTCTCGATCTAGTTTTATTAGCTCTTCCGTTGAAATGGTCTGGTCTCCACAGTAGGAAATAATATTTGATAACCATTCCCCAAAATGAAAGTAGCTATAAACCAGCTTTTTTGCTTTTATGGCAATATGCTCAGCATCAAGATCAATACAAGATATGTCTACCGAAAATTTATTCCAATAAGATATTACCTTAAAAGGAGTACCTTCATAAAGTTTAAAAAGCTCCAGTTTTATATGATTTCTACCAATTCTTGAAGTACGAGAAACAGACCATTGGTTTTTATAGCTAACACTTCCTGATTCAGGGCATACCGTATAATTATCATCTTGCTCATAAACATCTAACACCTCATCAGAGACGTATACATACTCCCAGTGTTTCGCATTACTTCGGGTTATCGGTTCCTTAAAGCCCGGCCATATAAGATCCTTCTTGTTGTCCCATTTACTAAAAGGAATTTCATCTCCCAACTTGATTTCCCTGAATCCGGTTACTTCTGCAAAGTACTTATCATCTAAAGTCTTGAGTATTCTAAAGTGATTATACTTTGTTGTTTTTTCAAAATGTTTGTTTTCACCTAGTAGTTCTTGAATTTCAGGATCACCTTCTAATATCCTTGTTTCACAATAAACCTGAATCAAGACCTTTTTCTTTAGCATTAGATAATCCTGCAAATACTCCTTTCTAATTTGAACAAAGCTTTTAGAGTATTCGGGAAAATCGTAAACAGACTTTGGAATAGATACTACAACATCCATCATGGGCTTACTCAAGTCATCCCAATAAATAATTTCCTCCGTTAGCCTAGGAGTAAGACCATACGTTAATAGGAACATAGGGTCTGGCTGGAAAGTAATATTATTTGCAGATTCCCATGATAATATTAATGGATGCACTTTTTCTAACCCTGCATGATTTGAGACGAATACAGAGGAAGAACCATTATATTCATAGGCTTCATCATAGAAGGGGCGTACAGAGCTATTAGTTGTTGGGTTGATCTCCTCCGGGTTAATAAACTGGATGAGCTCCGAATCAATTAGTAAACTTTGATAATCCCTTGAGGATTGTGTACCATCCTTTAATTTATGTGTTATAAGTTCACTTACATATAAGTAATTACCTTTTAGAGGATTGAACTTTTCAACATCGGCAAAGATTTTAGGGTACCAGTTTTCCATTTTATTCTTGATGACCTGAAGCTTTTAGATTGTATGATGTATCCTTAGGCCCATATGTTCTGTATAAACCTTTTCTTTTAGATTTCAAGACTAATTTTATTTGCTTTGACAACGTTTCGTAATTCATTTATTCCCATTTCAGGGGATATAAGTAATTTATATCCTCTGGTCTTTCTTTTCCTAAGGTATGAAGTGACTTTACTCTGCTCCTGCATGTATATGGATTTTATTATTACCTGAAACGGGGAAAGGTTTTTAGTTAATGTTCCTCTTCCGGATGCTGTCTCCTTTTTTAGGATACCTTCAAGGTCTTTTGGTGAAATGTCTAGTGTTTCAATCAGCGAAATTACGTTCTGAGCTAACCTTCTTTTGTCGTTTGGAAGATCATCTTTTTGAAATAATTGAGACAGTAAAATAATGACCCTATTTGTCTTTTTAACAATTTTATTCTCTTTTGCAAGTTCATTAACTTTACTGAGATTGTTGGCTCCACTAATGGCAACCTCAGCTTGTTCCAACGCCGCTTTTACTTGAAAGGCGACTCTTTCCTTACCCCAAGCTATACGGTCAGTTTTGTAGATTATATCATGGGTTGCGATAGACCACGCATGTTGTAAAAATGTCTTGATCTGGACTTCAAAAATAAACGTCTTTATATCTGGGTTGATCGATCCGATGTATTTGTCTCCAAGTCTACAATAAAGTCTTAAATCATCAAATGGAAAACTATCTGTACTTTTAAAGGTATAACTTTTGCTATTAGGTTTTTTTTCAACTATTTCAAATAATCCCTCTATCAGTTTTTCGGAATTATCGATCTCATCCAAATTTTCAACTACCAAAGTACAAGCATAGAAATCATGAAATATACTGTATTTATCGAACCTTCCTGTTTCCAACTTTAAAGCAAAGCTTTCAATTGTTTTAAGTCGGTCAACAAAGTGCCAAGTTTTCTTTTTTCGTAAAACCAAGGTTTCTGAAACTCGTTTTTGAAGAATCCCATAGAATTCCTTTTTCGAGTTAAATAAACTTTGTACTGATTGAACGATCTTCATTAGGTAAGCACATTCGTTAATGCAGTTAAGCGATTATTTCTTTGGGTAAAGTCTGTACTAGCTCCTCTGGAGTTCTCATAATAAAGGATATGATTCTCGTTAAAGCGATCCTCTTCTTGGTTTTCCTCGCTAATGTTTGAAACGGTCTCCATAAATCTTCTATAATTAGTAGCTAATTGATTGACATCTGGTGATTCAGCTGTGGCTAAAGCTGCCCATAGTGTATAAAAGTTATTGTTCGATCCTCCGGCAAACTCACTGATACAGCCATTGATTTGTTCCATCTGTTCAATAATGTCTTTTAACATTCTGACCCGGTCAAGTACTGCTTCGGGCTCAAATCCATTATTCTCAATAAGCTCATCTATATCATCATAAGTTGCATATGTTTCATCGATATTAGATTGGTCAAAACCAGATATTTTACCTTCGATCATGATCATGAACAGTTCTGAAATAAATTGAACATTCCTCATTCTCTTATCTCTACCTCGTGTACTGATCTTAAATCTCCACCAAAAATCGTTTTGGGCTTCGTTTTCGACCTCATTGACAAACCATCCATTATATCTGGCATGTCGTAGTTCTTGAGGTTGTAAATTTCTAGCATTCCTGTTAACCCTATCAAATACCTCTTCAATATTATTTCCTTCGATGCTGTCAATAAAGTCTACAACCAAAGTATAATCCCAAAATCTACGTTTATATTCTACAGAAAGGTCTTTAAATTTCTTACCATTTAAGTTAACATCCCCATAGTCAGTTCCAATTGCTATTTTGCTATTAGCAAATGCAATTATGGTTTCAAGCCGCTGTTTACCGTCCACAACATGATATTCTGTAAACCCATTGTCATCTATAGTCCTGTGAATAAAAACTGGAGGTGCTGGGTAATTTCTAAAAATCGTATCCAAAAAGAAGCGTTTGTCTTTAGCACTCCAAACGCTTTTTCTTTGGTAAGGAGGTGATAGGTCAAGTTGTCCGTTTCTGTCCAGGTCCAGAAACCAAGTGATTTGCTGAGTTGTTGGCTGTCTTGTCATAATATTTATCTAGGCCCCATAAATCTGTCACCATTGAAATGGATCATATGATCGGGTATATCCATGATCCAGACTTCGGTTTCCCAGGCGATTTCTTTAGAGTGTTTCTTAAATTCGGCAAAATCAGGAAAGGCGGTAACATAAACCTTTCCTACTTTACATTGTGATAAAAGTGCTTCCAATTCTACAACACGTTTTGGAGATACCGGACCATGGGAAGTTACTGCTTCGATCAGATAAAGCCATTGTTTACCCTCATCGTATATAACAACATCCGGTAATTTACTATGTTGGTCTATTGGTATTCCTAACGCACCTAAAGATTCAGTATCGATGTAAAGATCCTTTTTGGCGGTATCTCCTATGTATAAAACTTTTGATTCTTTGGCAAATCTAGGCGCAAAATCTTCTACGATGGCTTTTTGTACCTCGTTGTGCCTGCCCGGACTTAGTTTTAATTCAGTGCCATCGCTCAAAGTAACTGGTATAAGATCTCCGGCGCGCTCTTTCGCATATCGGGCTTTTAAAGATCCGACACTATTGACAAAAGCTTTGGATGCACTTGCCCATGCATCTGTCCCATATGTCTTAATGGCCTCTAATGCTTCATCAGTGATGGCATAATGAGTTCTGGGACTGTTGACAGGAAGGTCAGGAATGTCCGGGTTGAGATCTACTAACCTTGCTTGTACAAATTGATGTAAGACTTGACGCCTGACGGTCTCCCTGGTGTTAGGGGCATATTCTTTTTGGTAGGTATCAGAGATAAATTGCATGATGCCTTTGGTTACTCTTTTGCTATTCTTGGTAGCATCTTCCCATAAAGTGTCTTCGGCAATCCCTGCCATCGCCAATAAGGTATATGCAGAAATCTCATTCTGCTGAGCAGGAGGTAAACCTAATGTCTTTAATATCTCTTGTGCTTCTTCTAGTTTGCCCATATTTTGAGGAAATAGTTTCAAGCTGGAATCGCTCATTTACAACTTGGTTTATAATTTCTACACTAAAAATTTCTATTTGCATTAATTGTCTTCCGATCTCTTTAATGGTCTCATGAGGTGGTAATGGCATTAATCTCAATTCAGTTGCACTTACATTAACATTACCATTGAGTATCCTGAAAAACTGATCGAATATCGTACTGTTTAGCAACCCGGCAAGACCAAAGATCTCACATTCTTCTAACTCTCCGTTCGGACGATATATATAATTCAGTTTATTCTCAACTCCAATATGCGTTGCATTGCTCGATCTTGAAAAGTATGGGGTTGCGATCAATCTGCTTTTATCATCTTTGCTACTGAATCTCCGTAAAAGAAGATAGTTCTTGTTGGGGATCAATATAGGTAATGACCTTTCTTGTATAAGGATATATTGTCCTTTGTTGGGTCTGGTCAAAGGCCAGGTAAGCTTCATTTTGGATACATTATGTAGCCAAAATAATGGTGCTGGATCAAATGCCTCTTCGGAGGGCTCTACTTCTTTAATATGATCCCACGCTCTATGAGCCACTACCGGTCCTGTAGATATCTGGATATTATAGGTGTTCAATGTCCCCTTCCATGATCGGAATAGTTCAACTATTGCTTTTTCTTTTTCACTGATAGGGAGATAAACCATTTTGTCCAAAGAGTCATACTTGATCACCAGATCTGCAGGTAAAGTGATCGTTTCAGGTGCTTCCAAGTCTTTTATCCCATTTGAAGAGGTAACTGTTATTTCATCATTATGCGCATTGTTCTCCTTTGGAAAACATTTGAGGATCATTGTTTCTTGTAAAACCTTATCCTTACTGAACGTATCTTTTCTTGAGTGGAACAAATGGGCTTGTTCAATATTAACTTTATTGAAAAAGTTGGTCCTGAATGCTTGGAAATAGCTCCCGGAGCTGAAACTTCTAGGTGTAATAAAGATCAATTCTCCACCCTGGTTTAAAAGTTGCGCAGATACAGCCATGAAAATAGCATAAATATTTGCATGTCCATTGACCACTGATTTAGCAGCCAGAGTACGTTCGTCGTTTTTTGCAAGCTTGAAATAGGGAGGGTTCGATATTATAATGTCAAACGTTGCTTCATTTTCATCATTAAACAAGCTTGTATAAGTAGCTAGGGCAACTTTGTTTGCGATGACAAAATCGTCTTTATGGATGGAGTACTCAAAGTTAACGTCTTTACCGAAGCACCACTGCTTCAAATTTTGAAGAACACTTTCCGCATAGGGGATAATACTTGCATCTGTTTCATAACAAACAAGTATTACTCTTTCTATCCCGGGACCCTTGTTTATCAATTCTTCAATTAAACAACTGGATAATATGCAGGTACCACAACCTGGATCAAGAATGGATATCACGCCTGTCCTTTCTCTCGCCATGGAGGCCATAAAACGGGCAATGGATAATGGCGTAAAGAATTGCCCTTTTCTCTTCTTCTCTTCCGAAAGGGATAGCTCGGCATATAAAGCACCGGCTTTATCGGCATACGTACTTGGGCGATCTTCTTTAATACAGTTTGAAATATCCACTTTTTCTATGCTTTCACCTGTCATATCATTATTATAAAACTTTATCAACTGCCGAAGATTAAGTATTCAATAACATCAACCTCTAATTAACAAAGGGTGATACTTAACCATTACTGTATGTCAATAATGATCCTTCGGCAAATATAAACATTTTCGCCCTCTATCAGGGGAGCTTCAACTTCAAAAATAGAAGGAACTGACGATATCATGCCAGAGTATTAGAGATTTATTCCTCAATTTTTTGTGATAATGGTAAGTCAATGAAGATCATTGGGTGTAATTTTAAAGTGAAGTAAGTTCTATTCCGATATGGAGTCTCTTTTTTCCTGACCGTTCACTAATAAGCTATCCTCAAATTCTTTGATGACGTTCTCTTGTTGATCATTAAAAAGCTGGCCTTCTTGAATACCATGGCAATAACCATCATTATCACTTTGGGATTCTTTACTAAACAATATGGCACTGCATATTGTGATCACTAGAACGCCTGTAAATATATTGGCCAATTTAAAAGAATGGTAAGATTGGATCAGGTGGGTTGCTTTGATATTGTTAAGTCTGGTATTTACTGTTAAACTGCTTAACAGGTCCTGAACGATCTCATGATGAAATTTTTCAATGCTGTTATGTTGATGCTTGATCACATTATTTCCGGAAGGACTTTGGTATTGGTAGTTCTTAAGTTTATAATTCTTCAAGGCATTCTTTAATGTCAGCATGTACAATAAAAATGCAACGACCAACAAAAACAGACAAATACATTTCAGCGCAAAAGGGATACCGACTGTTTTATCGATCAACAGCGGAACAAATAAGCTGAGCAGAGAGAATACCAAACCTGTTTGGGCGATCATTTGGGATGTTTTCGCTTCAAAAGAAGCCAATCGCTTGTCCTCATCATCCAATAATTTTTCCAGAAAAGCTCTATGGGCCTCCGAATATTCTGAGGCTTTCTTGTATTCATCCTTATTATAGTCAGGGGAAGGACCCTGAGAAACTAACAGGAGCCCGATGGATCTTAATAATTGCTTTATCATAATCATATTTTTAGGCTAACTCTTTGATCAAGGATTTTGTCAAGGGAAGTCCGGTCTGTTGTTCGATCCATACCCATTGCCCATTTGGGTTGATCTCTAAAAAAACATAAGCTCCATCTTTTTTTCTGATCAGATCAATCGCTCCGAACCTTAACCCGAGGGTATCCACCAATTTAATGCATAGGTCGGAGATAGCTTGTGGCAATGAAAAGACCTGGAATGGTAACCGTTCTCTACGCCAATCCACTTTGGTTTCTTCATGTGCTTGGGAGTCCACTTTAGCGGCAAATACTTGTTTCCCAATTACAGTAGCCCTTATTTCTATGTCTTTATCGATATACTCCTGAAAGATACAGGGAGTAAGGTCATACTCTTTTATATTAGAGATCATCTCTTCAGGCACCATATTGGTAAAAAGCAAAAAACTGTTATTCCCATTTTGACTTCTTGTAACCCCCAATGGCTTGACGATAATATTCCCTTGATGCTTTTTATAGAAGCTGGTTAACTCGTTTTTTTGGTTGGTTACAAGAGTGTCTGGAAGCAGGAAGCCTAAAGCAGCCGCCGTCTTTAATTGTAATAGTTTGTTTTCAGCATGATAAACTTTATAGGGAATGCTGACCCATTTTACATCAAGGATAGAAAACAGATTGTCCAAAAAATATTCAGTTTCCTTTAATACATAATTTCGGTCTTCCAATGGTAAGTGGTTCAGGTCAGGCAACATCGTTCGCCTGAACCAGACTGACCTAAAACTTTTCTCACCCAACATGGATGTATTGAATGTATCTTTGATACTAATACTCCAGGGATACTCAAGTATATCCTCGCAATTCAATCGTTTATAGGGAATACCTTCTTTATTTAGGTTATTGATTACAAAATCAACAGTAAAGTCCCTTTTATGGGTTATGATCAGGATCATATGCTATGTTTAGTCCCTATCTGTTGATTCCAGTTCTGTTCTTGTAAAGGTGGAGGTTTCCATTAGTCTTTGCATGCTGAAACGATCACGGTCACTGTCCGTACCTTCGTTATAATCCAATGTATTGGTTATAGTTTCCATTCGAATACTCATCATATTCTTATCTGAATCGGAGGCCTCTCCAAAATATTTAGTACCTGTAACTGTCTCCATTCTATAACTATCAATAGCGGGCAATCCTGTCATGCTATCTATAGTAAGATTCTGGCTTTCGTCATAAACCAAATAGTCACATGGATCGCATTCTTCCAAAGGCTCTTCTTTAAATGCTAATACAAAAGGCTTCATAGTATTGGATATAACTTCATAAAAAACAATATAACTAATTTTTTCTTTATGTAAAACGTCTGCTAGGATACTAAGTTAAATAGTGGTTTGACTAACTGCTTTATTTTCCAAGTAGACTCGAAGTGGCATACTCGCCCAGTCGGAGGCTTTCCGGCCACATGAATGCTGATTAATTATTAGTCAAAGATTTTATTTCTAATTGGCCATTGGTCATTGAACAAATTTTGAATTCCACCTGCAAATTTTGGTTTTCACAAACTCCCATGATTTGTCCTTTTGTTTCTTCGTCAGTGTTCCACCCAAAAATAACCTCTTTGTAAGCTTCAGTTGGAATTTCTATTTGTCTATCATCGATAGTAGCAGGGGCTGGATAGAATTTATGAGTTCTGTATTCTTGCTCAAACTCCCATTTTCTTTCTTTAGAAAACACCTGTTTAAATCGTTCTACTTCGAATTTATCGTTATGCAATATGTCTGGCAATTTATCATAATACTGTACTGGACCACCTCCTCCTAAATGATTAAACAGTATTTTAGGGTCAAATCCAGCACAAAATCCACTGCCGTTGCCACTGTATTTATTCCACATATCCAGATTGGCGAAGTTTGCTGTAAGACTTAAAACCCCAAAACGTTTATCGTATTCCAAGAAGTCCTCTTCTTGCTGCTTTTTTACAAAATCATGGTTTTTTAGAGGGCTATTCTTTGTCCAGTCTCTTGCAAATTTTCTGTGTTGCTGTCTAGTCCAATTCGGATGCTCCTTTTTTGATACCATAAAATATTTTTCATAAATATCTTTTTCAGTCATTAAGTCATAACGTTTAAGCAGTTTACAGTCTCTTTTGTCTTCAAAACTAGTTGGAGGTGCCATGAAAACAATTCGTTCTGTTAAAATGGTCTTCTGATATTTATCGTTCCATATACGATATTTATAGATAGTATCTGGAATATCTGGCCATTCATCAAAAGATAGCTCTCTTACTTCTCCTAGTTCCATACTTATAACTTACTTATTTACATTTATGATTTCCCTGACATACCCATCCAAAAAAGTGGTATAAGTCTCGATTTATTCGTTTCTATCTCAGCAACTATTAAACTTAACCAGCTCTCCATTTAAATCCACTAGATGCTAATTGCTTAACTAACTAATGGCATTAACAAAAGCATTCCCCATAATTATCCCATTTCCAGCTCCACTCGTTCAACACTGCATTCAGGTTTTGCCATTCCGGCCACCCGAATGCTTAGTTATATTGTGCTGCTTTATTTAAAGGTCTAACTTTTACAATATTCTAAAGCGATATCACCTCGAATTGCCCACGTTTGATTTGAGAATGGTTCATTGCCAAAATTTACGCCAATAAAATTATATTCTTTTTCACCTTGATCGTTTTCAAATTCTCCAATTATCGGTGCTCCTGAATATCCACCCAAAATCATCTTGTCAACAAAAAAGTAAAATCTACTAAGCGCATACATTTTATCTCTTTCATTAAATAATGGCATTTTAAGCATTGTTCCCTGATAAAATCTATCAAAACCATCTGGATTCAACTGGGATTCAAATTTTGACAATTTTGACCAAAAGAAGTCTTGATTTCCTTCAGGATTTGGATAGCCATAAATCAAAACCTTATTAGGAATTTTATTAAATACATCAGGATTAATAATTTCATTTATGTAATTAAAATTCAAGTCTTGGGCGTTGACTTGAATTTTAAATAAATCGATACGATCGGACATGTAAAAAATCTCCGTTTCTCCTATAATTTCTTCTCGAATGTCAAACTTTATTAATTGGAAATTATTCGTACTGGGAATTTCCAATTTTAAATACAGTTCATTTGCTTTCCAGTTTTGTCGATTATGCATAGGACTCATTCCTTTAATAGCATGATAGTTACTAACGAGATATGTTATCTCGTTTTCAATGAAAAAAAATCCCGTAGCTGAATGTTGAACATTCTCCGAAATTGTAAATATCGGATAACTATATTTTGATAAAATTCCATCCATATTTTTTGTGTCAGATTTCGTGGTAATTTCCTGTCAAATCGCTACACATTTTGAACGGTCTACAAACCTTGATATTCGCTACTTTCCCTGCCATTACTAAAACAAAATATTGGGCTTAGTTGTTATTCAATTCTATTACCTGGTCGTAATATTTATTCTTTTGATTCTCCAACCCCTCTAATAATTCATCATATAAAATTATGTCTATGTTTTTTAGCGACTGCCTCAATACTTTAAAATCATCTCTTTTTTCCTCTGTGTCAAGTTGCTCTGAATGACCAGTTATTAAAATTGCTCTTGGCTTAACTACTTTCACATTGATTTTTTCTTCTCTTCTTATATCATCTGCCAAAATCGAAGCTTTTCTCTCGGCATTAAACAAATATTTCTCAGCTTGGACAATAGCTTTAACAGTTGTTGTGTGCCAATAAAAGTTACCTCTGTCTGTATCATTTGAAAGTAGAGGGGTTTCAGGCTTTTTAATTTCAAAAATGTCAAGATAACCTTTAGTATCAATCATGCCGAAATCTACATTTCTGGACCCTCTGAGTATTACATTTAACTCAGGTAATATTTTAACATATTTACTATCTAAAAGGAAAAGATTCTTTTTAAGGTATTTCCCCCAAAGATTTTCACTTATACTATTTTTAACGTTTTGTTTAAATTCATCTAAAATCCTATCTATTGCTATCGTGTCAACTCTAATCTTAGTTCTGGCTAATTGTAAAAACTTATGTGAATTACTCTGATATCTTTTATCTAATAACTCTGTAATAAAGCCCTCAAATTTTATTAAATCATCAGGTGTAAGATGTTCAATAATATCGGTATTAAGATTCTTTATTACATTTCGATATTGTTGTTGTGCCGTACTTGTATTTTCTTCAAATTTATCTGGGAATAGATTATAGAAAAAACCATCCAATATATCGTTTTTGCTCCGAGTTGATTGATTATTTACAACAATGAATTTTTCTCTTAATGTTTTGAAATCATCATATTTAAGCGTGAGGCGGTAACTATCCTCATTACGAACTTTTCGAATTGCACTATCAGAGTCTTTTGATATAGTTAAACTAACAATTGATTTATTCTCTAATTTCTTGTTAAGATAATACTGAACACCTTGCTTAATATAACCATTGTCTGAAAAATCATCAGGTATTCTATCAAACCCCTCAATTAGGATTTTATTTAGAAAAAAATCATCTTCTCGCGGAAAAAATTGAATGGTGTGATTTTGTTTATCAACCCTAAATGCTAATCTTTTAGTTTCAGGATTTTCATCCTCAATCACCCAGTATTCGGTAATGGTTGGATTTATAATCTCTAATTCTGATTCGTATTTCGGCATAGTAATGCGATTTTTCAATTAAGCCAAACTTGTATATTTATAAACCAAAGGTTTAAAAAGCCACCGTCATTGGTTGGCTTTGCACACCATTGGTGAGTTTTATTTTAAAATATCCGTTGGACTTATTCTCCAAAACTAAAAAGTCCATTTCATTAATAAAATACCCTACTTAGGGTATTTTTCACTAAAACTATACAAAAAACTCTCCTGCAAGGAGAGTCTATATACTAATATGGTTTAAAACAACTTTTATAGGTTACTGATACAATTAGCTTACCTTTCAAAAATAACCTTATCCTAATATAACCAATTCCGTGTTTATTTCACAGGCCATCACCACTATCCTTCCTATAAAGCGTTCTGTAAAAGCCTTTCGATTTTTCATTTGAAGAAAGTCTTGGATAGGATCGCTTACTGGTGTTTTTTTTCACAGCGTCTTTCAGGTATTTTACCTTGACTGGAAAACCGAACCCTTCCACTGCCATTTCATATATTTCCCAAGCTGTATGGGGCTCATCAAAATAAGTGGAGTTAAATAGCTGATCTACCCAATCCTGCACTTCTTTTGCTGATGCTTTACTTTCTACTGGAAAATCAGGATCTTTTGATTCAGGAATGATCTCATATAATTTTTCCTCTCCGTCATTTTCAGGCAGGCAAACCTCATAGGCCTCTCCAAATTTGGAATCGTAAACCTTAATGTTCAATGACAATTCAATCGGTGAGGAGTCTACCCCTTGGTAAATCTCACTTGGTGAAAGCTGAAGGACATGACATAACAAAGTTGTGTCATCTATATTATATTTTAAGGTTGTAAAGGGGTTTTCTACATCCCTCACATAGGTGTTTGCCTTGCCAAGAAGAAAGGATAAATCTCGGGCTGATATCCCTAAGGAAATCCTTCGGTCCAAAACGTTTTTAACCTTAAAAATATGTACTGCTGCTATGTTAAGTTTAACCGTCTTTGTTGGCATCTCCTTTTCCATCATCAAAATAGGCGATATCTATATACCATACCCGCTCCCCATCATCGATTCTTTTTAATTTATTGTTTTCTTGCTGGGACATCCTGAAGGCAGTTGAAGTAAAATGGCCCTCATTCCATTCTCCATCAAAATGCTCATTGGCAAATGTAGTAATTTCCTTAGTGCTTCGAGGCTTTTGCAAAAAGTCCGTATTGTTCAAAATTTCATTTAGAATATATTTAGGGCCTTCAGGAGCCGGAATCTCTATAATATCTTTTGGAATAAGTTCTTCTTTAAAAGTCTCATTTGGATAAAAGTCAGCTGGCGTATATACTTCACCTGAAATCTTGGAAAAAAACTTGGCAATACAATTTAAGGTTTCATCTGTATAAGAATTGGTTGTTGTACCACTTTCAATTTTCGTAAACTTATTTGTATCAGATCCTTCTGAACAGTGTTTGGCTAACTGTTCTGTGGAAATACCAAGGCTGATTCTTAATCTTCTAACCTCATTTATTATATGAAGTTTGGTTTTTGAAATTAAAATAGGTTCAGTCATTCTTAAAATAATAACTGAACTGTTTATATACTTTTATTCCAAAATATTTTGTTTTATAATCAACTAGTTTTAAATTAGACACATATTAAATATTGGACTAAAATCCAGGCATTTGGATGATGGACCTTGTTCTGAGAATCTAGGAAACTTTCAGTAAACACAAGGTGCAGGTTTAAGTGCCCCTCACTATCTTTGTGGTAGTGGTGGGCCTCCTGTATGTGTTTACGACCCTTTCCTAGAGGTTTCAGAGCATACAGTGTAGGCTCACTGCTGCTTTTCAGCCCGCCACCACTAGTTCATATCCAAAGCAGACCCTAATAAATTTTGGATAATGAATACAAACCCAAACTTCATTTACGAAAAGATCATTAGAAATCCAGAGTGATTTCCAGAGAGTAAAACTTTTATCGCAATTCGTTGGCTGCATTCGTCAAGTGATCCTCCGGAAGATCATTGGCGTCTGGTAGGGCAGCCTGGCCTTGAGCTTAATAAGCAATGGGATTTAATCAATTTCTTATAAATGTAGAAAGAAAGAAGCTAAAGGTCGAAAGACAAAAGCCGAAAGGAGAACGTATTGGACGGGGAGATTTATATACTCTAAGACAGTAATTTGCCCCCACCTGACCTCCCCCTGAAAGGGGAGGAACCGATCTCCTTACCGAGATCGAAAAGTCTCCCTCAAGGGGGATTTAGGAGATAAATAGGAGATTGCTTCTTCCCTCCGGTCATCGCAATGAAGAGTTTGAGGACGTTCTCGGCTCCGAAAACGAATCTTTAATCTTGGCTCCTGCTACTAGCATCTGACAAGACTCAGCGTCTTGTCCCAACACTTTCTACACAACCGCATTTTAAGCATGAAAAAAATAACGATCACGTGCTACCTGGCATTGCTATGCCTTTTTGGAAGTGAGACATATGCCCAAGTTGCTTTACCTCACACTGCCTCTGGAGGCTCGGAGGGTGCTCCGGCGGTGGTGTATGGGGAGATCAAAGGGACTCAGCCTATTGATAGTTTAAGGATTATCGTATGGGAGGAGTACTTTAATTCCCGTATCCATATCCCTGAGGAGAAAAGGTATATGGTGGCCACGGAAGTTGGAAACTTTGTGGAAGGTAGCCATGGCTCGCAGACCTTTGAATTCGGGATAGAGAACCCAAAGGACTATCAGTGGATATCCATCAGGAATAAGGCCATTAAGTTGATAGATCGCTTTTTGGTCAGAGCTGGAGATCGGGTGCGGATTCGCTTTGATCTCCTTACCGGACAGACCTTTTTTGGAGGCCCCGATGCTCCTTATTATGAAGTACAGCAGCTGGTGCGGAATAGCCTGGAACAATCGGCCTTTAACCAAGCCCCTATCATGGTCACGGGCAATAAGGAAAGGACACTTTCAGGTTCTCCCATTGATTCCTTATATGCTGTAGCCCAAGCCAAGCAATCGGATATCCATTTGTTGATGGACTTTATTGAGCCCGGAGAAGGTATGTTGAAATATGTCAATCACTTGCTGAAAAGCCCGTTTAATGACCACCCAGCTTTTGAGATCATTGACCTATTTGAGGGAAAGGTAGACAAGGCCTTTCTGGATATCCTTCGTGGGGAGGTTATCGGCAAGTTGATGGAAAGGCCGATCAGTTTTCTAATTGATTCATATGGGGAAAATGACTTAAGCAGGGACTTGTTGGAAAAGGTTTCCACTATCATGGAAGGAATAACCTTATCTGCTGAAGTCCAATCCCAAGCCCCCAAGCTGGTAGAAACCCAAATGGAATTTGCCAAGCTCAGGGCCAAAGCAGAAGGCACTGGTCTACTGGCTCAACTCGACCAAGCTAAGGCTCCTTTGCGTGACCGAATGTATGCCTATTATGTCTTTGGGTATATCAAACGAATGGAAAAGCCTGGGCCGGTATTACAAAGAGGGCTAAAGGTAATCGAAACCCCATGGATCAGGGAGAAATTTCAGGAACTGTTGACCCTACATAGCCAGGGTGCTCCACTCCTGCCCATCACGGTACTGGACAAGGAAGGCAATACGGTAAAGCTGGAAAGGTATAAAGGCAAAACCGTCTTTCTCTACTTCTGGCTGGACGGCTGTAAATTCTGTAAGGATTTTTACCAGCACAGCTTAAAGGAGGTCATGACCCATTATGAGGGCAATGAAGATGTGGTTTTCCTCACCATCAATGGGGATCGCAAAATGGACAAATGGCTGGGGTCGGTGGAATCGGGAATCTTCTGTGATCCACAAGGAAACAACTTCTATGCGGAGCGCCCTTCTCCTATTTTCGATGACTATAAAATCACCAGCTTCCCCTATAAAATGATCCTCAGTCCCGGCTACCGAATTTTCAGACAGGCCCTGTCCGGTAATGATCCTGAAAAGATCATTGAGGCGATTGACGAAGCCATGGAAAATGGTAGACAAAAAGCCTTTTCAGAATAACCCAATATATAACGATGATCAAAAACAACGTCATTGCGACGACCAAAGGGAGGAAGCAATCTCATTTCTGGAATTTGAGATTGCTTCTCTACGGCCCTTCGACAAGCTCAGGGGCCTTCAATCGCAATGACGTAACTGAGGGAATCCTCATCATTTTTAACCAAAACCAAAACAATCATGAGAAACTATTTACTATTGACTGTACTCTTCCTTCTATGGCATATGGCCTTGGGACAGGAGGCAGCATTTGAAGTCAGGGGAACCGTTTATTCCCAAGCAGACGGAAAGCCTATCCCCGGAGCGGTGGTCAGCACCGCAGATGGCAAGAAGCGTACGGTGAGTGATGAAGATGGCCTCTTCAAGCTTATGCTGAGTAAAGGAAAAATAACTTTGGAAGTTAACTATCTGGGAATGGCCACTTTTTCGGAAAGTATTGATGTTCCGCTTTCAGATCCCCTTGAAATCAGGTTGAGCAGTGAAGGCATTAACCTGGAAGGTGTGGAAGTGGTATCCACAGGATATCAGGAAATCCCCAAGGAAAGGGCCACGGGTTCCTTTGTCCTGGTAGACAATGAACTGATTAACCGCCGTGTCAGCACCAACCTGATCGACCGTCTGGAGGATGTAACGCCCGGATTGATCTTTAACCGAGGGGCCAATGCAGCTTCCGACCCCATCAACATACGAGGCAGAAGTACCCTTTTTGCGAATACGGCTCCCTTGATCATCGTGGACGGCTTTCCCTATGATGGCCCTTTGGAGAGCATCAATCCCAATGATGTGGAAAATATTTCCGTGCTCAAGGATGCTGCTGCGGCTTCCATCTGGGGAGCACGTGCAGGCAATGGGGTGATCGTGGTCACCACCAAAAGCGGCAAACAGGGCACTGGTCCACAGGTCAGCCTGAACAGCAATGTGACCATCTCAGAAGCGCCTGACCCTTTTTATGAGCCCCAGATGAACATTCCTGATTTTCTGGACATCGAAAAACAATTGTTTGAGGAGGGTTTTTACCGCAGCCGTGAAAACAGCTCCAACCGTACCCAACTCCCTCCAATGGTAGAGACCCTGATCGCACTCCGTGATGGACAGATAAGCCAAGCGGAGGCCGATGCAAGGATAGAGCAATTTGCCAATACCGATGCCCGTGAGGAACTGGAAAGATTCTATTATATCCCTGCCATTAGCCAGCAGTATAGCTTGGGTATCCGTGGTGGTGGTCAGCAAAACACCTACGCAGTTTCCATAGGCTATGATCGCAACAATGCCTCTGTGGATCCCAGTTACAGTGAACGCTGGACCTTGAGCGGTAAACAAAACTGGAAACTGTTGAATGATCGCCTGAACGCTTCAGCAGGTATATACCTGAGCAAATCATCCAGTTTCAATGGTACCAAATTGCCACAGGCCTATGCCTATGAATCCCTGACGGATAAAAACGGGAACCCTGTTGCCATCACCGGTAATTTGAGTACAAGGTATATTGCCTCCGTTGCTGATGAAGGCTTGTTGGACTGGAACTTTGTACCACTGGAAGAAATTGGACTTCGGGATTACCGAGGCAATAGCCTGGACTGGCGTGCCAACTTGGGATTGGAATATCAACTGGGCAATGGATTCTCTGCCAAGGCCAGCTACCAATATTGGAACAATAGTGGGCTGAGCAGGAATATCGATCCATTGGAATCCTTCTATACCCGGGATCTGATCAACAGGTATACCCAAAGAGATGAAAACGGAGTGCTTTCCTATCCCCTTCCCATTGGGGACATCCTCTATGAAAGCAGGCAAAACAGCTTTTCCCATACCCTCAGGGGACAATTGGGCTATGAGAAAAGCTGGACAGGCAAGCATTTCCTGAATGGCATTGCGGGCCTTGAAGTCAAGTCCCTCGAAGGCCTTGGTTCCGGTAATTATTTCTATGGCTATGATGATGAACTGGGCACTGGGCAACCCGTTGACCATATGACCTCCTGGCCTTTCTATTACAATTCCGGAAGAAGGGGGGCAATAGACGCAGGAATTGACCACAGTGGGACGATTGATCGCTTTGTATCCTATTATGCCAATATCGGTTACCACTTTGACTATCGCTACCACTTGACCTTAAGCGCCAGAAAAGACCAGTCCAATATCTTTGGAGTGGACGCCAACCAGAAAGGGGTGCCCCTATGGTCAGTGGGTACTGCCTGGACGATCAGTGAGGAGAACTTTGCCCAATCCTGGAACATCCCTTACCTTAAACTGAGGGCCACCTATGGATATAATGGCAATGTGGACAAAAGTCTCTCCTCCATGGTAACTGCCCAATACTACAACTTTGCTTCCTATTATGAAGTACCCGGGGCAAGGGCTGCCACCATCATTAATCCTCCCAATCCCAACTTAAGGTGGGAAAAGATCGGTATGGCCAATTTGGCGTTGGACATGGAAACCAAGAATGGAAGGTTTGCAGGAACCGTGGAATATTACCGAAAGAAGGGATCAGACCTATTGGGTGAGGCCACCATCGCCTCCTCACATGGGATGGACGAATACAAGGGGAACTTTTCCGAAACACTTACCAAGGGAGTGGATGTAGAACTTAGAGCCAAAATAATCAACAGGGCCTTTCAGTGGCGCACCAGCTGGATGCACAGTTGGGTAAATGAAAAGGTTGTGAACTATGAAAACACGCCTACGGTAAACAACCTCTTGGGCAGTGCACTGGGAGGCGGAGCCTATCCCATGAGCGGCCGTCCACTGTTTGGGATTTACACCTACCACTGGGCAGGCTTGGATCCTGACACAGGTGATCCCTTGGGGTACCTCGATGGGGAGCCCAGCACCGAATACCGTGATATCCAGCGGGCAGCGACCATTGACAACCTACAATATCATGGTCCTTCCAGACCTACCCAGTTTGGAGCATTGCGGAACGATTTCAGTTGGAAGAACTTCCAGCTGTCCGTCAACATTTCTTACAGGCTTGGTTACTATTACATGCGAAGGAGCATTGATTACTTCAACCTGCTCAGAGGCTCCATTGGGCATGGAGATTTTGACAGGCGTTGGCAGCAGCCTGGCGATGAGTACCTTACCCAAATTCCTTCCCTACCCGAATCGGCCGACTTTTACCGTCATGACTTCTATATGAATTCGGGTGTACTGGTAGAAAAGGGAGACCATATTAGGCTGCAGGACATCCGCCTGAGCTATTCACTGAATAAGGATCATTTTCCTATCCTGCCATTCCAAAGGGCGGAAGTTTATACCTATCTCAACAATGTAGGCATGATCTGGAAAGTCAGTGATGATCCTTTGGATCCTGACTATAGGAGCAGTAAACCATTAAGAAGCTTTTCCATAGGGCTAAAAGTGGATTTCTAAAGTATTCAAGAGAAGTGCTTCGCCTGCCCATTCAATTAATATTTAGTTTAAAACAGATTTAAAAAAGGGTAATTCTAAAAAGGCGGGTGGGCGGAGCCTTTTTTTAACAGCAATTATAATAGAGATAAGGTTAATGAGGAATGAGAAAAGTCAACGACACTTCACTGCCTACCTGACAACAAAGGCATGCAATGAGGGAGGACCAACAAACTCACTACCATAGTCCAGTCTTTATCAAGTGCCTGCCCCGATCGATATTGGGGCCTAAAATCTAAATAGAGTCCCTTACCGCATACTTTCTTCATATGATAAATCACAACATCATCAGCGGGAAATGTTTCCAGACGGGAAACCGGGACTCTTAATTTAGAAGAAAGAGAAAAGGTTAATACGTCACTACGAAACCTTGACCATTGAACCTGCCGAAATGAAAGAGATTGAAGCAGTCTTGCTTTAAAAATATGGGATTGCCTCATTTCGGTCATATGATATTTCGACAGGCTCTGCAACTAAATAGGCCTTCATTCGCAATGACGCATTTCAGGACAATCTCACTACCGTAAACCAATCTATTGTCTAATGTCCTGTCTGATGCCAGGCAGGCCCAAATCTTAATCTAACCAAAAATGAAAAACAAACTCAAATATATACCCATCATCATGATCATCAGTATCGTGCATTTGTTAAGCTCTTGTCAGGAGTTCCTGGATGACAAGCCCAATAAGGATATTGTGGTGCCCAAGACTGCCCAGGATATTGAGGCCTTGCTGACCAATTATTCGCGTTTCAATATCAACCCATTGATTACTTTTGTCTTGGGGCCAGACTATGAAACTACCACGGATCAATGGAACGGACTGGACCCTTGGCAACAGAACGCCTACTTGTGGGAAGAAAGTATTTTCGCACCACTTGAGGGGTCAACCGATTATAAAGGGATCTATAGGCAGATATTTTATGCCAATATCAGTCTTGACTTAATAGAGGAAGGAATCTCAGGGCCTCCGGAAAAAATAAGTGAGCTGAGGGGAATGGCCTATTTCCTTAGGGCTTATGCCTACTCCAATATTGCGATGCTATACCTTCCCATTCCCAATTCGTCTTTGGATAATGGTAATTATAAAATGCCCTTGAAATTGGTCTCCGACATCAACCAAAGAGCAACGTGGGTTGGAGTCGACGAAGTCTATGACCAAATCATCAAAGATCTGGAAATTGCTATTCAGCTTTTGCCAACACAAATTCCTAACCCCATTTATGCCAATAAAACTGCTGCCCAAGCCTTACTTGCCCAGGTTTATATGGTAGCTGGGGAATTTGAACAATCGGCAGAAATGGCTGAGGAAGTAATTGATAATGGTCCTGAACTTTTGGATTTCAATGACCTAGACAGTAACCTAGAGTATCCGTTTGAACTGTTCAACCAGGAAACCCTTTATTACGCCAAGACGGACGGAAAAATATCGATCACCGCTTCTTCAAGTACCTATATCCCAGAGGAACTTTATGCCTCCTATTCCAATGATGATTTACGTAAAGACTTGTTCTTTCAAACTAATGAAGATGGAAGACAGCTGTTTTATGGTTCCTACACTGGGGGATATAACCTGTTTACAGGAATCTCCCTATCTGAAGCCTACCTGATTGGGGCAGAATCATTGTTCCGGATAGGAGAACTGGAAAAGGGTCTGGAATTACTCAACAGTTTACTGGAAAAACGGACCAAGGTTGGTGAATTTGTTCCATTGGAAACAAATAACCAAGAAGAAGCCCTTCAATGGATCTGGCAAGAAAGAAAAAAGGAACTCGTCTTCCGGGGGAGAAGTTGGGAGGACTTTAAAAGAATGGGCAGGGATGGACAAGGACAGACCCAGGCCAGCAGAACTATCAACGGTCAGGAATATACCATTAGTCCCAATGACCCAAGAACCATCATCAGGATTCCGGATAAGGAACTGGAGCTGGAAGGACAGCTTTAAACAAAAAAATGGGCCGGGAAATCAAAACCCGGCCCATTACCCTTTAGCGCCTTACCCATAGCCTATTCAGCTTCTGGTAATTCACCATGTTTGACAAACTCCCTATCCTCATCTGGACTGATGGGATTGGCACCTGGATTGGGCGCATCAAAAAGACATTCGGCATCTTCCTGTTCGTCACAGGTATAGGTACTTTGACTTGGATTGATCCCTGTCACATCATACCAAACGCCACTTTCCTCGCCATACTGGTTTGTTATGGATTCTGGTGTTGTAAAAGCGAATGCTGCCACCATTGCGGCAGCGAAAACACCTCCTCGTAGGAGGTTCTTTGCGAAATAATTCATAGTATTGTGTATCTATAAAACAACTAATTCCGGACGCTTTGATCTTATCTGACATTGTAATCTTTCGAGAGGAGCGTTCGGTTTTATCCCCTACTGTTTGCAGCTAAGTACCTGGTACTCTCACTGCTTTTTATTAGTTAAGTCATCTTAGAATATATTTTGTTGAAAATTGATTTGATTAAGGAATGGAACTTATATTCTGTTCTTTATTTTGCTTCCCCTTGAATATGGCCCATATATTGGCAGCCAATAAAAAGAAGTTAAATACTAAATGCTCATTCCACCCTAATGCGCTGATCACCCCACCACAGCTGCATGGTACCCGCTGAAATACACCAAGCATGATCATGCCGATATAGGCTGTAAAGATGGACAAGAGAAAAAGACTTATCCAAAGGGCCAGAAGCCTTGTCCTCCCATTCAGTAACAGTAAAGCCAATACCAGTTCTATGGCGGGAAGGGTATAAAGAACAATGACGCTTGACCATTCAGGAAATACCTGGTTGTATATTGACCATTTGGTAGCTTCCCAATCATACCATTTACTGATAGCTGTATAGGTATACACAAAAGCCAAGATATAGGTCAATACTTCTGTCCACCTACTTTTCTGATGGTTCATCTCTTTGTCATTTTCCCTTACTACATTGCTAACGCTACATTTAATCTATTCAAGAAAAATAACCGTTTAAAACAATTCCAATAATATTTTGCACTAATTAACAAATAGCATTCATATGCTGTAAGACTGTTACAACTCCCTTCTATGCCCTGAAAAAATTGTGATATTTATCTGATTTACTTATGTTTACCAGCTCAATTGTGTGATTTATTTTTAAATCCCCTCACCGGGGACATATGAAGAAGCTGTACGATGAATAAATTTTTGACACCTAAGGAGCTCAAAAATGAATTTGACCCTTACTATAAATTGGATATTTCCGTGTATGAAAAATTAACCCATTATCTCCCTAAAAGGATTTACCGAAGAAGCGTGATCTTGAAAAATTCCGGTGAAGTAGAAAAATGCGCGAGGTATGTTTACAAAGGTACCCTTGCCATGTTATATCCTTCAGAAAGTGGCAGGGACTATAGGGTAAAAATCTTTAAGGCTGGAAGAGTAGCGGTTGACTTACAAAGCTATATGAAGCAAAATCCTTCACCATACATCATCAAAACCCTTGATTATTCCACTATCCTGGAATTACAACCTGATGGAGAATCGGATCTCTTGGATAAATTGCCAGAAGTAAACAACCTTTCAACTGTCATCAACCAGGCCATTGCCCACCACTCAGAAGAATGGGCCCAGATATTTACCTTGCCACTTAAGGAAGGCCTCAAGCTATTGTCTTCCGAACAATTTAAAGTGGAGAGTTCCTATTTAAGCATCAAGGACAAGAGCTATCTCTTTAAGTGCTCTGTTTCGAAAATAACCAGGACCATGAAAGAACTCGGGTTGTTAAAAGAGTAAAAAAGGTATTGTTTAACAAATATCTATCATATGACCTCAATTTGTTAAACACCTTATAATCAACACCCTTAAATTTGTTATTCAATTCATCTGCCATTTAGTTTAGGCTACTGTTCAAGCACTTTTCAAGTCCCTGCCAATTTATATGGCACTGCACTTTGTAATCTAAACAAGCCAATGATGAACCAAGTTTTAAACTCATACACCAAAGGAAAAGTATTATTGAATCCAAATTTCGGGAGGGTCAATGACCTAGTTCAAACCTGGGCCGAGAAAGGGAATCTATATTATAACAGAGAAGAAAAAAGGAAATGTGATCACCAGCAACTCAACAAATTTGCTGCTAGATTATTCCCCTTGGCCAATGAAGAAGAATTACTAAATATCACCAAGCTGTTTTTGGTGCTTTTTTGTTTGGATGACCGGGCTGATAAATTAAAAGGACAAGTGCGCGTAAACTTTTGGAAAGAACAACTGGACCTATTTTCCTACCATCAAAAAAAAGCTGGTTTGGGAGCCTGTTGTATAGATGAAGTATACTATGAACTTCATTGGGGCTGGTTCCGCAGACGCACGACTGAAAACAGATTGGGACTGCACCTCATCAAACATATCAGGAAATTTCTCAAGGCGGGTATGTGGGAGGCAAAGAATCTCGCACGAAGTAAGCCGCCCACAATCATCAAATACATCTATCAGCTTAAGCATTGTTCTGGTGCTGGCATTGCGTTGGAACTACTTGCCTATCTCGAAAAATCCAATTTACCCCCAGAACTATTCCATCATAAGGAATTAGCACCATTATTCCAGACCATTATTGAACTGATCTGTCTTTCCAATGACCTGACGTCTTATGAAAAAGAAGATAAAGTGGGAGATTTTCACAATCTGGTCATTTTACAAGAAATGCAGTACCACATAGCCCGTCCGATAGCATTGGATCGAATCAATAAAAGGGTTCAATTCCTAAAAGAAGTTTATTCCAATCAAACCCAAAATATTCTACAAATAGATATAGGTCATTACTATCAAAAATCAAAGCTAATTACAGGCATCAATAGCCTTTTAAATGGGATGGAAAAGTGGGTTAAGGATGATACAGGCAGGTATAACCTATAAAATCGATAATCTCTTAAGAAAACGTAACCAACACAGACATGAAAATAATATCGACACTGATTTTAATTCTGGGTCCCTTCTTAATTCAGGCCCAGCCAACATTGAAAGGAAGTATGGAAAGTTCATTTAAGGAATACATGCCTTTTGATGGTTCCTACATTCCACTCAAAAACAACAGTTCCATCATGTTGTATGATATGGAAAATCCTTCCCATCCCATTGAGATAAATTGGGAAACAAAATTGTTCAACACGATTCCCTTTCAGATTCAAAACGGACGTTATCTAGAAACCTCAGGAGATAATTATTTGATCAAGGATATCGAAACCCATAATACCATACTGAAAGTAAGAAAATTATGGGAGTGGAGTGCAAAGGGAGGAATTGGCCAATTGGATAAGGAAGGTGAAAAAAGCTTTTCTTACCTATATTTTGACTTTTCTGGGGAACCGATCGACACCTTAACCGAAACAGAATATTTCAGATTATTCCCCACTGCAGACGAGGGCTTCTTTAGATGGTTCAGTATACTTGGAAGGAATTCTGGAATGCTTCCTTTTTCAGAGGGGCTAACTACCATCAAAAGTCCAGAAAGTTTATTTGGTTATATGAACAAATCCATGAGGATAATTATAACGCCACAATTCTTGATTTCAGGGAGTTTTTATGAAGGCCTTGCCTCCGTTCAAAACAAGGATCATCAATGGGGTTTTATTGATAAAGAAGGTAAAACAGTCATACCATTTAACTACCATGCCCAACCCACACGCTTTTCATGCGGCATGGCCCAGGTTACGAACAATAAAGGTAAAAAGGGCTATATCAACCCATCAAATGAACTGGTTATCCCAGCGATATATACCTATGCCACCCCATTTTACAAAGGGCATGCACTGGTGAGAAAAGAGATCAATAGTCCCATCCTCTTGATCAATAAAGAGGGTAAGGTTGTGGAAAGGTATGATTCCAAGTATTATTATTTGGAAGATTTTAACATTAAGATCCCCCTTCACTATGAAACCGAAAAGTTTTCTCCAACGCTCAGGCAATTGATGGATACCGGTAAGGCCATTTTCAAAAAAGAAGGACGTTATGGCCTGATAGATATTCATGGGGACATTATTCTTGATTTCAATTACAAGGTATTGAAAGGTTATAAAAATGGATTAATGCTGGCCAGAACAAGTACTTATGAAAAGGGAAAAACAGTGGTCAGAAACGGGATAATTGATGAAAGTGGAGAGTTTCTGTTTTTGTTTCAGGAGGGAGATGGGTTTTAAAAACATCACCTCCTCACTCCCACTTTGCCCAACTCTTTTACTTCCACTGCATACACCCCAAACTCTTCCACTACTTTGCCAAATATCCTGTAGAACCCTCCTGAGTGGATGGGGTACTGTTTGAGTACCGGTGGGAAATGCACTGTATCCAGCCAATCCCCTTTCTCGTCCAGAAAGGTACCGAATGCCATATAGTCGCCCCGCACCGTCCTTACCGGTTTGGTGGTCACCAAATGTCCCATCAGGCATACCTGCCTGCCTACCAGCTTGGGGAGTTCCCGCACATAGGTCAAGCCATTTCTATCATCATCGGCCAATTCAAACGGATCTCCCAAGGTAAAGCCGATCAGTTCTATTTCATCATAGGCATCTTCGAGGGGCTTTCTGGGAAATTTCGGCAATATAAAATCCAGTGGTTCTTCCGCAAAGATGGCAGCACTGGCAGGCACCTTTTCCATGCGCTTGCCCCTGAAGTTGGCGTGCCACAGCAGTTCTTTTTTTTCCAGCCCCGTAAACCGGAGTGCCCCTACCCTGATCAGGATATTGAGCTGTTCGGCATCCACCTGGGTACGCTCCATCAGGTCCTCCAAGCTGAGGTAAGCACCATGCCTTTCCCTTTCTGCCAGAAACCTATCAATGGTCTTCCGCTCCAGGTTCTGCACATGCACAAATCCCACGGTCACCCTGTCCCCGTGGAGAGAAGTAAGGTATGCTCCCGTATTGACACAGGGGGGAACCACCTTTCCCCCTGCCTTTTTAAGTTCCTGGAAATAAAACTGCGTACCATAGAATCCCCCGAAGTTGTTGATCACCGCCACCATAAACTCAATGGGATAGTAGGTCTTTAAAAAAAGGCTCTGGTAGCTTTCCACGGCAAAGGAGGCCGAGTGGGCCTTGGAAAAGGAATAGCCCCCGAAGGACTCCATCTGACGCCAAACCTCCTTACTGATCTCATCGGGATAGCCCTTTTCCTTACAATTGGCAAAGAATTTCTCCTCGATCAGTTTGAACCGGTTATGCGAACGGTACTTGCCCGACATGGCCCTGCGCAGGATATCGGCCTCTCCCATATCCAGTCCTGCAAAGTGGTGGGCCACCTTGATCACATCCTCCTGGTAGACCATCACCCCATAGGTTTCTTCCAACAGTTCCTTCATCTTGGGATGCAGGTATGGGATATGGTGGGGGTTGTGGAAGCGTTCGATGTACTGCTTCATCATGCCCGACTGGGATACTCCGGGGCGGATAATGGAGCTTGCCGCTACCAGGGTCAGGTAATCGTCACATCGAAGCTTTGTCAGCAGCTGCCTCATTGCGGGGCTCTCGATGTAAAAGCAGCCTATGGTATCCGCCCTTCTGATCTGGTCGGCCACCTTGGGGTCATTGAAAAAGCGTTCCACTTGCCGGATGTCCACTTCCACCCCGCGGTTGGCCTTGATCAGCCCGATGGCTTCCTTGATGTGCGCCAGTCCCCTTTGGCTCAGGATATCCAGTTTGAAAAGCCCGATCTTCTCTGCAAGGAACATGTCCACCTGTGCAGTATTGAACCCCTTGGGTGGCCTCTCCATGGCCGTGTATTGAAATATAGGATCCTCACTGATCAGCATGCCCCCCGGGTGGATGCTCTGGTAGTTGGGGAAGTCCTGCATCAATGCCCCGTATTTGAGGATGGCCCTTTGGATCTTATCCTCAGGTGGACATGCATCCTTCCTTCTGCGTACCAGTTGGTCGATCTCCGGCTTGGGCAGGCCGAACACCTTCCCCAGTTCCCGGATGATGGCCCTGCCCTGGAAAGTGGAGAACATGCCCAACAGCGCCACATGGTTCCTGCCATAGCGCTTGAAGATATAATCGATCACCTCGTCCCTGTCCTTCCAGCTGAAGTCCATGTCAAAGTCCGGTGGTGAGGTACGGTGGGGGTTCAGGAAACGCTCAAAATACAGATCCAGCTTGATGGGGTCCACATCGGTGATCTTCAGGCAATAGGCCACGATAGAGTTGGCCCCCGATCCCCTTCCCACGTAAAAGAAGCCCCTTTGCTGGGCGTACCTTACCACGTCCAGGACGATCAGGAAATAGGCATTGAAGTTCAGCTCATTGATAATGCGCAGCTCCTTTTTCACCCTTTCCAATGCCACTGTATTTCCCCTGCCATAGCGGACGGCCAACCCTTCCAGAGCCAGTTTCTCCAAAAGGATCCTGTCATCCTCCTTCGAGGAGGTAAAATGCTTCTTGTTCTTGTCGGAATGCAGCTCCATGCCGACCCCACAGCTGTCCATTACCTTCAGGGTCTGCTTGAGGATATAGGGGTGTTCGGCAAAACGGTTCCAGATCTCCAGCTTGTCCCGGAAGTATTCGGTATCCGATGCCATGTCCCCAGCTCCCAGTTTGGAAAGCAAGGTGTTTCCGTCTATGGCCCGCAAAATCCTGTGCAGGTTGTAGCGGGTCTTGTCCTGATAGGTCACCGGTTGCCAGACCACCCATTTGTCGGGATGTTTTTCCGACTGCCCATTGTAGAGTTTGATAAGCTGTTCCTGTTTGATACCGATCAGCTCATCGGCTCCCAAGCTTTCCGGCTTCCGGCTGCCAAAAGGGTAGATTGCCCAAACCTCGCTGAGGGATGGGGTTTCCGGAAAGTCCGACTTCTCCATCAAGTGATGTGAGATAAAGGTATTGATCTCCATCAGGCCCCTGTCATTTTTTGCCAGCAGGATATACAGGAGCTGTTGCCCATTGCGTATCTCGGCCCCCAGGATGGGCTTGATCCCCGCATTCCTGCAGAAGTCCACAAAGTCCCAGGCATCTGCAGTGCTGTTGATATTGGTCAAGGCCAATGCCTTTACCTTTTTGGCCTTTGCCATGTCCACCAGTTCCTGGGTGCCGATGGTCCCATAGCGGTAGCTGAAATAGGTCTTGCAGTTCAGGTACATGCTCACCTCCTGTTTTGGATGCCCACGGCACGGTGTACCGCATGGGAACCATACTTTCCCCTGATCCTGTCCATGGCCTGGTACAGCCTGACGTTTTCCTCGGTATCCTCAAAGAGGTTGATCTGCTGGAAACCACCCACCAGGTGGCTGACCTTGACCCCGATCAGGCGCACGAGCATCCTTCTGTCATAGAGCTTGGCAAAGAGCTCCTTGGCCTTGGAGAGCAGCACATCATCATTGGCCGTGTAAGGAAGCATGGCCTGCTTGCTGACCGTATCAAAGTTGGCGTAGCGCAGCTTTACGGTAATACAGCCACAGAGCCTTCTCTGCTTTCTCAACAGGAATGCCACCCTTTCGGTAAGCCGGACCAGTTCACCGTTAAGAAACCCCATGTTGATGGTGTCACTGTCAAAGGTTTCCTCCTTTCCGATACTCTTCTGTTCGGTATAGGGGATGACCGGGGAATCGTCCTTTCCGTTGGCCTTTCGGGAAAGGGTGATCCCACTTTTCCCCAAGAGGTTCTGCATCATGGGCTCGGGGATTTCGGAAAGCAGTTTGATGGTCTCCACCCCCATCCTTCTTAAAAGTGAAGAGGTCTTTAAGCCTATGCCCGGCATCCTTTCAATGGCCAGTGGGGCTAGGTATCCCTTTTCATGTCCAAAGGGGATTTCCATCTGTCCATTGGGCTTGGCATCTTCAGTGGCCACCTTGCTGACCAGTTTGTTGGAGGCCAGGGCATAACTGATGGGCAGGCCGGATTCACGGAGTATCCTGGACTTGAGTTCAGCGGTGAACTGGCTACATCCAAAAAACCGGTCCATTCCTGTCAGGTCGAGGTAAAACTCATCGATGGATGCCTTTTCCACCACCGGCACCTGGTCGCGGATGATGTCGGTCACCACCCGGCTATGGTAACTGTAACTGTCCATGTCACCCTGCAGGTATACCGCAGATGGGCAGAGCCTGCGGGCGAGCTTCATGGGCATGGCGCTGTGGACCCCGAACTTCCGGGCCTCATAGCTACAGGAAGCCACCACTCCACGGTCGGAGTTGCCGCCAATGATCACTGGCTTGTTGTTGAGGGCACTGTTTGTCAGCCGGGCGACACTGACAAAGAAGGTGTCCAGATCAAAATGCACCACATTCCTTTTCATTTGTCCGAACGATTTGGTATAATTGGTAATAATTACGACATTATTGTGTTTAAAATATTACCAAAATATCATGAGCAATCCAAGCTTTTTTTGGTCTTCCAATATAAAATTCCTGCGTAAGCGCAAGAAAATGAGCCAGATGGAGCTGGCAGAAAAGTTGGACATTTCCCGTTCCAAAGTAAACACCCATGAAAATGGCCATGTCAAGAACCCTCCCATGGCCGACATGGTCCTGTTCGCGGACTTCTTTAGGATGAGCATTGACAGCTTGGTCAAGGTGGACCTCTCCAAGCTTTCCGAACTAAAAATAAGGGACCTGGAGGCGGGCAATGATGTGTACCTTAAAGGGGGCAGTATCCGTATCCTTGCCACCACGGTGGATTCCGATAACAGGGAGAATGTGGAACTGGTGCCCATAAAGGCCAAGGCAGGATATTTGGCCGGGTACAGTGATCCGGGCTTTATCAGCAGGCTGCCCGTGTTCCACCTACCCCAGCTGGACCCCAACCGAAAATACAGGATGTTTCCCACCGAGGGCGATTCCATGTTGCCTGTACCGGAAGGGGCACTGGTGATCGGGGAGTTTTTACAGGACTGGACCCATATCAAGGAAAGGACACCCTGCATTGTGGTGACCAAGGAGGAAGGCATCAGCTTCAAGCTGGCCAGCAACAGGATCAAGGAAAGCAAAAGCCTGTTGTTGGAATCGCTCAACACCCTATATGAACCCTATGAAGTGGATGTGATGGAAGTGCTGGAGGTATGGAAATTCCACAGCTATTTTACAGAGGACATCCCCGACCCAATGAGTTCTTTGGAACAGGTGGGCAGGGATGTCAGGGAGATCAAAGCAACGCTCCATGCGTTGACCAACGTCAAAAATTGATGGGCATCGCTTAAGTTCCTTAAATAATTGGCTTCAAAGACTTTAAGTGATGACTTAATTTATTAAATTAAATAGGTCAAAACAAATGTTCTTGCCATGTGTTACAATGTCAACCAGGAATTCAGTGAGGAAGAGGCCAAAGCTCTGGAAGAGGAATATGGAGTGGATGCCAAATACCTCAGTAGGGGAAGTTCCCCGCATATCCATCGGTACCTGCTCAAAGGCTTTGCCCACCCCAAGCTCATTGTGCTGGCAGATAACGAGCCATCAAAGTTGCAGGAATTCAACTGGGGGTTGATCCCTTTTTGGACCAAAACCTCCGAACAGGCCGATGACATCGCCAAGAAAACCCTCAATGCCAAATCCGAAACCATCTTCAAGCTGCCCTCTTTCAGGAGCCCGATCAAGAAAAAACGTTGCCTGATCCCTGTTGCCGGTTTTTATGAATGGATGGACCATAAGGGCAAGAAATACCCCCATTATATTTATCCAAAGGTCAGGCCTTTCTTTACGCTGGGAGGCATTTGGGAAGAATGGACGGACAAGGAGACCGGAGAGATCAGGAAGACTGCTTCGATCATTACCACTGCGGCCAATCCCATCATGGCCAAGATCCACAACAGCAAGAAGCGCATGCCCCTGATCCTTCAGGATGACATTGCGCTGGACTGGATTTCCCCAGAACTCAAGGAAGAGGATATCGCCTCATTGATGAATCCCTACGACCAAAAAAAAATGGCCTTTCATACCATCAGTAAGCTGATCACTTCCAGAAATGAAAATCCCAATGTAGAAGAGGTGATGGAACCTGTGGAATACCCTGAACTAAGTGAAGAGCTATATGTGTAAAGGATTTTTTTCCATTGATTTTGACCATGCCCATTTTATCAACCTTTGCCATAACTTCAGGACTTTTGCACAGCGTGAGCCCACTTATGCAGAAGCGGAAGAAATTTACAGGTTGGCCTTGTTCCTGGAGCGGCCTGACCAAAAGGACAATTGCCCACCTCTTCATGACTTTCATGTGATCAGCAAGTGCTTGATCGGTACGGATGTGGAACTGGCATGGACTGACATCAGGTCAAAAACAAGCTATTATGCAGGAATGTATGAATGGGAAGAATGTACCTTTTTGTTCTACCTTGTTCATGCATCAGGTAAAACCGAAATAGAGATAAATACTTTGGGAATGTTTCTTTATTCCTTTCCCCTATTTTTATATAACAAGGAGAATAAACCTTTTGTGGTTGCCTTGGAAAAAATATTTAACAAGGTTTACTACTCCTCCTAGTACTGCAATTTGTAATGAATGTTCATCTAGATTTAGCCTTCTAAAGAAAGAGCCTGTTCAATACTTTCTATTTTTCCAAAATTCCTTCATCCCTAAGATATTATTGCTTAGAAACACACAAAACACATTAAATATACCCCTTTCGGGGTATTTTATAATTCCATCTCTGTACATAATTTATGTGCATCATATACCACACAGTATGATCAAAGATTTGTTCCACTTTTCAAAGGGTGCCAGTCCAACGGATATATCGGCTTCCATTAAATTCTGCACTCTGGGAGTTACAGTTTTATCCTTTATGCTAACAGGTTACCAATTGGACACCAGGTATTTGCTGGGAGCAGCTTTCTTGTGCCTTTTGGCCTGGGTTTTGGAAATTTATCTGGTTGAAAAATCAAAAAGATTCCACCATTATAAAAATGGTCAAAAAAGGAAAAAAGAATCCAATCCATCTATTAATGAACCCTCCAGAAGCATTTTAAGAAGACATGTCCTTTCATTTACGGGATATTTTTATACCTCCATATGCCTCATTTTGATTATAGTCGGTACTATTTCTTAAAGCAATTTGAATTTCGGCAAAAAAAATAGGACAAGCCATATATAACCAGCTCTACCTTAAATAATTGATCTATTAAACTGTTAATAGATGGTGTTTTGGTCAATCTTTGTCATCAGCTCATTTGATGAAAATATCACCTTTTTTTCATAGGTTTGAACCATACGATAACAATATGACCCACGTTGGAATAATCATTCAAGACCATTATTGCAATGGATTTGGCAACACCAAAGAGGATCTTTCAGGAAGTATTATTGAGGCTGAGGGAAGTGATTGGATTGTACTGAGAACATCTAAAGACAATCCAATATTCATTGATTTTTCAAAGCACCTCAATAAAAAGGCTTCTCTTATTGCCTCATGGAGCATGGCCAAGCAAAAAACAGCCTAGAAACTTAAGCTATTGAAGTAATTTGGCATTCCCTTTGGGTACTTTTGGAACCATCAACTTATTTATACTACAAACACTTTAAAGATGAGTAAATTTTCAGAATTAAAAGCACTCGTGGATTCTTTGGAGTCCGATTTCACCAAGTTTTATGATCAGGGCAACAAGGCTGCCGGAACAAGGGTCAGAAATGGCATGCAGTCCTTAAAGACCATGGCCCAGGAAATCCGTACAGAAGTGCAGGAAATCAAGAACAAAGAGAAATAGTCTCTTGACCAGGAAAGTGAATTTACTTTCCTGGTCTGACTTTTACCCTCTGTTATTATTTTATTCCAATTATTTTTTCAGTGCCCCTATCTATCGCTTTCCGACCAGCAAATGTTTTAAACTTGGGGTATCATAAATCCTGTTCATTTCAACCTTAATTATTTCCTGAACCTCCTTTTTAACTTGTCGATAGTTTTCCTCCACTTCTGAGGTGGCCAAGTCCCTAACTTTGGGTATTGGCTTAAATCCTTTAGCCTCTTCGGTCAAGGTTTTATGATCATTGATGATTTCGGCATGGAACATTTTATGATGGATTCTTTGATCGGGGTTGTCGGCAACCATTCCCACAAACTCCCCTGATGAGAGGGAAGAAATGGTTGAAGCCGGAACGGCCATATCCAGCTGTCTTGATTTGCTGATAGAAGTATCGTTGCTGTTGATGGAAATACTTGACCTTTCCTGCATTATTTTACCGAACCTTTCGGAAAGCTGCTTGGCCGTATCCCCGAGTACCTGACCAGAAATAAAATTACCCACCGTGTTCATGATCACTTCCGCCTGTTCACGGCCATAATCCTTTTTCAGCTGGCTATAGTCCTGTATTCCCAAGCATGTGGCCACTTTGTTACTTCGCGCGGTAGCAATCAGGTTATCCATACCATTAAAATAGATCGTCGGATATTCATCAAAAATAAGACTGGATTTAAGTTTTCCTTTTTGGTTGACCAGTTTGGTAATCCTGGAAATATATAGGGAAAGCACCGCGCCGTAGACCTGTTGCTTTTGGGGATTGTTGCCTACGCAAAGTATTTTGGGCTGTTTGGGGTTGTTGATGTCCAAGGTAAATTCACTTTTTGATAGCACATAATACAGTTGGGGAGAAGAAAGCCTCGCCATGGTGATTTTGGCACTGGCTATTTGTCCTTCCAGCTGGTCCTTGGCTCCTTTTTCAAATGCCGAAACAAAGGGATTGATCAGGGCTTCGATCTCAGGCTCCGTTCTCATCACGGTAAACAGCTTCTCATAATCCACCTGCATCAATTCAATGACATGTGGCAAGGAGCAAAATTTACCCCGCTGGTGTTTTTTGAGGAACCAGATTACAGCTGTTAAAAAATTAATCGGCGATTCCACAAAAAAATCCCCTTGCTTTTTGATCCATTCCCGGTTTAGGCCCATCATTATTGTTCTTGCAGCTTCACTGGCATCGGTAATGTCCACCATGGTTTCCGGTTCCAGCGGATTACACCGATGGGAGTGGCTGAGTCTGTCAAAATTGATGGTATAGAATTTTGGAGCGACTTTATAGGCACCCAAGTTTTTCAGCAAGTGATTGTAGGCAATGATGGATAAGTCATCATACTTGTAATCATAGATAAACATGCTAAATCCCTTTTGTAAATGTTGGGAAATAACATGCCTGATAACAAAATAACTTTTCCCCGATCCCGGTGTACCTGCCACCAATAATGCCCTGAATGGGTTGATTATATTGATCCAAGAATTTCGGACTTTGTTCTTAAGTCGGTAGCGAGCAGGTAGGTTAATAGAATATTCATTGAGCAACTTTCTTTCCTCCTGGGGAAACGTTTCATTCAGGTGGTTGAAAACATCTTTACGGTCCTTTACCAACAAGACCCTGCTTATGCGTGTCCCAAATGCCAAAGCGGCCAAATAAGCAATACCGGTAAAAACAACATATATCAAAAATGGTGTTGGAAGCTGGATTCCATCAACAAATCCAAGATGGCTGAAAAGGCATGCAGATAAACATAAAACAAAGCCCGACAGCAGGTATTTAAGGTTACTGTTTTCTTTCTTTTTCCCTTTTGCACCCAAAAGCGATATAAGCAAGCACCCCAAAGCGATTGCCTTGGTAAAAAAAAGTGACCCAAAGAGTCCGGTCTCTTCCAGACTTGATAAAAGCCTATCGCCGATATCATGATAAATCCCCCATTTTTTAAAGAAAGGGTAGCCACTATGATAAAAATGAAGGGATAGCACCACTACACTTCCCATTCGTGTAAGGTCGATTATTTTTCTCAATCCTTCGGTATTTTCCCCAGTAGCCATTTTATCGCATCTTCTGTTTGAGTTTCCTTCTTTTCTTTTTCTGTCTCAAGGCAAATGGTATTGGATCATTGGTGTTTTCGGCAAACAATAATTCCAATAAATCCCCTATTTCCTGGTCTTGGTGTTTTGCCACTCCATTTACAGCAAGGGGAACTTCCATTTTTTCAAGCCGGGAAATTCTATTGCTCTTTGTTTTCAAATATTCCTGGACTGCATTGGCGGAAAATGTTTTTCCCAATTGGCTTCCATTGAAAACACATCGGTTGATCATATCGATATAGGTCAAGCCGTAAACCACTCCCTGTTCGTTTTCCCGGATGACAAGTTCCACTCCTTCCGTTCCCAAACAATTCTTGAATTCCTTCAATGATCCTGACTTATCCAAGGTCCTTGATACCAAGTCTTTCATCGGGTCTTTAAAGGATTTGATTTTCTCCCTGTTTCTCGCAAATATCTTTTCCAGATGGGGCAAAGTAGGCTTTCCATAGAGCGAACTTGACTTTATGGGCACTCCCAGCCGTTTGCCATTGGCATCGGAAACAAAGAATACCAATCCTTTTTTTTCATACATCCTACTTTCCGGCTCTCCCCTGTAGGCAGTAACATGAAAAAGTCTCAGCACTGCATTCATTTGGGCCAAGGAAATAAACAAGAAGTTGGAGGTTACCTCATCGACCACTTTGTTGACCGAAGCCTTGGTTTCCTTGTCACCATAATCAATTTTTTCCAGCGGCTGCAGGAGGAACCTTTTTCTTTGCTTTTGTTCTTCGGCCACTACCAGCCCATATTCTTTTTCGATGGCCTTTCTTGCAGTCTCGGAAAGCGTCCTTCCAATGTTATGCGTTTCTATCCGCTTCCCTTTGTGGTCGATGTTGCCGGTCACCACATGGAGGTGTGGATGTCCTGCATCGAAATGTTGGTAGACGAGAAATGGCTGGTTCCCAAACCCTATCCGTTCCATATACTCATTCGCTATCTGTTCCATCATATCCCTATCCAATTGATCATCCGGGGAGAAATTCAATGAGATGTGGACTGCGTTGGTCTTGGTCCTTCTATTGAGTTGGGAAAGCTCATGGAACCTGTTGATCTTGAATTGAAAACTAGGATTGTTTTCCAAAAAACCACTGGCAAACAATAGCTTTGCCTGCCCTTGCCCTACCTTGTTTTCATTGTAATGGAGTACGCCCTTGATGGACTTTCCTGTGGTAATTCTTACTACCATTTACTTCTGGCCAACTGAGCCATGATGGTAAACAGTTGCTCCAATTTACCTCCAACCTTTTGGTACAACGGAAGGATTTTTAGGGCCAGGGTTCTTTTACTTTTGGGGTCATCCATTGTATGGAATGCCCGTACCCATTGGTTGATGTTTATCCCGATTTTATGGAGTTCCTTTTTTATCAGGGCAAGCTCCATTTTCACTTCTTCCTGGGACGCATTTTTGGTTTTTATGGTGATATGATGCTTGAACAACATGTCCCTCACCAGCTCGCTAAGGTTCCTGCACTCGGAGGATTTCTCCAGTAAACTGTTGAGTTTCATGATTTCCTTTTGGGTTAGCCTTACGGTCAACCAATACGGTTTGGTATTAAAACATTTTCTTTCCTCCATGCTCCATGCTTAAAATTCGACTTCGGAGAATTTTACCTTTCGCAAACTCCGGCAGCGAAAGGCAAGATGGGATTGTGGCACAATCCTACATCTTGCTCATCGCCGGAACGCGATGCACGATTGTACCAAAGCAATAAGCCCGATTAATATTAAAACGCTAAGCCTAAAATGGCATCCCTTAATTTTCCAGGTTCCACACCCATTGGTCTGCGGCCATCACCCAATCCCTTAAAGGGGTTCCAGATTCATTTCTCCAGTCCAGTCCCTGATAATAAAAAAAGAACACTTCCGCTTCCGAGTCAGGAACGTTCATATATCGAAAGTAGGATTTCACCTCGTTGATATGCGGAGGAATTCCATTTGCCAAGCCAGTTGTCTGTGTCGTTATGCCCATTATGATATTTGATTTAGTGAATACCCAAAGGTTAAAAAGGCCTCCAGCAATTGTTCACACCCAAATCCGAAGGGGGGCACAAGGAACATCTGTTTAAAAGGGATTTAAAAAACATGCATTTTCCCATATTGATAAAAAAAGGGCTTTACAGCCCTCCTTCATCCGCAAAGGAATAATACCCTTCTCTGGTAATAATCACATGATCCAATATGGGCAATTCAAGAAGCTTGCCGGCCTTGACCATTTTCTCCGTTAACCGGCAATCCTGCTGACTAGGCTTCAAATTTCCAGAGGGATGGTTGTGACTTAATATTATCCCAGAAGCAGACGCTTTCATAGCTGCTGCAAAGATGATCTTCAGGTCTACCACAGTGCCGGATATACCACCTGATGATGCCGTTACTATACCTAGAACCCGGTTTGCCCTATTGAGCAGGATTACCTTAAACTCCTCGATAAATTCCAGTTTTGACTCATCCCAGTTGGCCCTTAAAATTTTGCTGGCTGTGAGGGAAGATGTGATCTGTGGCTTTTCGGTAATCGGGGAGTCATGCTTGTAGCTAAGGGTTATTTCAGCAACTGCATTGGAAACAAAGTTTGATTTTTGGGAATCCATAACATTTCGTTTTTAATGGTTAGAAATTAATTATGGACGCCATACCGCTTGCGGGCAACCAAGGCCAAGTGGCAACGGAATAAATGAGGGGCATGCGGGAAGGAAAGTGTTTATGCCGGACACTCTTGGCCGCTCCAGCAGCCCGAAAAGCGAACTTTGCAAAATGATTAATGTAGGATATTGAAGATATAAAATGAATAAAGTTCATTTCATTAGACATAAAAATATAATTTAAAAGTGTCCAGTAAATATCTATTTTTATTGACAGGTTTTATTAATAGGGATTGTATAAAGGGCTCTTTTATAATCTCAAGTACAAGAATTTATTATCAAAGTAAACTAAATAAAACAACACGGCAGGACAATTCTACAAGTCTCAAATTTAGAGACTATACAAAACAGGATACTTTTTGCAATTCCATCCAGTAGATTAGAAAAATTAACATTTTCCCTTAAAATACCTGGAATAAATGCACACTTATGTTTCCCTGATTGGGCTCATTCTTACTTTTCTCTTCCAGGGTGAACTTGACTTATTTCACCTTGATCTAAAAAAAACAAATGATTTAGTGGTCTCAGAGATTGATCAAAATACTTATGACATTGAAACCACCGGAAGTGATCCTTATATTTTCTCCCACCCATTGCCCAAAGACTTGGGCAAGGGCCATAACATGGTATCTTTTGAATATTTTTGTCCTTCGGGAATGGATTTCTTTGAGTTATATTTTTATCCGCTTACTGAAAAACGAAGTCCTGTAATGGTCAGAGACATAGGATCCTCCGAGGGTTGGGTGGAATTTACTATTGACATCACAGAGGCCAGAAAATCTTGGGGTAAATCAGGGGATATTCTTAGGATTGACTTCGGAGGTTCTCCGGGGCTCAATATCCAGATCAGATCATTAAAAGTAAGGACACAAACCCGAAGAGAAAAAGAGCTTCATGCTCGAAAAGAGACTGTAAAAAAACAAGAACTTCAATACGAAAAGAGATTACAATCCTACCTTTCAAATGATTTTGCTTCTAAAATCAGTAGCGTTAGCATTGAAAAAAACACGGTCAACATTAAAGGTGTATTAGATAAATCCGGTATAGAATATGTACTCGCAGAAGTCCCGGTATATTCCGATGCTACACAAACAAATGAATTGGAAGTCATCCAGGAGCTTAACTTGGACAATGAAGGAATATTTAATATTTCCATGGATCGATTTATCGAACGCAACGGTTTTACTTATGACCGCTTACTTTCAAAATGGATCATCCTCAAAAAAATCGAAAATTGTTACGTAACAGCTTCTCATGCAAGGCATCCGGATTCCATATCATCACAATACAATTATGAATTCGAACCTCCAAGGACCATTAAGGGAATAGGTGGATATAGTGCTGACAGGGCGGCCCCTACCACAGATTTGGACGATTTGGATATTTCCAGTGCCACCATCAATATCTGGGTGAATAAATTCTATAAATCCAGCCCCGCCCCACATCATATTGAACACAATTATTTAGGGAAAACTTATTATTTTGATAAAAACATTCTAGCAGGATATGACCGATCCTTTCTGGAAGCGGCAAAGCGAAACATTGAGGTATCTGCCATCATATTAGTGGATAAAGCCTCTGATTCTCCTGACAAAAGAATAGGCAACATCTTACAACATCCAGACTGCGATCCATCCGGTATATATAGCATGCCCAACGTGACCTCCCCAGAAGGAGTGCAGTTTTATGCAGCGGTCATAGATTTTTTGGCAGACCGGTACATGAGACCTGACAAAAAATATGGCCGGATCCACCATTGGATTGTCCACAATGAAGTAGATGCGGGCTGGGTTTGGACCAATGCAGGAGATAAATCTTCCTTAGTATTTCTGGACCTTTATCATAAGTCCATGCGGATCATTAACAATATTGCAAAAAGTTATATCCCCCACTCAAAGGTATTCATTAGCCTTACTCATTACTGGAACTGGACTTCCAACCCCCACTTTTATCTGTCCAAAGAATTGTTGGAGCATTTACTTAGGTTCTCAAAAAGGGAAGGAGATTTTGATTGGGGCATTGCCCAGCACCCTTATCCCGAATCTTTGCGTGAACCCAAAACTTGGTTGGATAAAAAGGTAAGTTTTAATTTTGATACCCCACTAATTACATTTAAAAACATAGAAGTGTTAAACGCCTGGGTTCAACTCCCAGAGGCACTTTATCAAGGTAAAGTAAAAAGGCTGTTGTACTTATCTGAGAACGGTACTAATTCCCCTAGTTATAGTCAGAAAGACCTCCACGAACAAGCCGCGGGCCTGGCCTATGCCATGAAAAAAATCAAATACCTCAAAGGTATAGATGGCTTTCAATATCATAATTGGCAAGACCATCGTAAAGAGGGAGGACTACGAATCGGTTTGAGGAAGTTTCCTGATGATGAAGATGATCCTTCAGGAATAAAGCCCGTCTGGCACGTATACCGTGCTTTTGGACAATCCGATGAAGATGAAATCTATGCTCCCTATCTAAAAACAATAGGAATAAATTCCTGGGACGAAGTTCGCTATAAAGAAGCTATTTACGAAAAGAAAATTGATCCAAAAACATCCGGCATCCTCATCAAAACCGCACCCCCCCTCAATTAGAGAAAGAAAGCATTTTACTCCGCAATGAAGGCTTTAGACAAATTAATCATCTACCCACATGTTTTACTTCAAAATTCTCAGCACATTAATAATTTTAACGCTTACCAGCTTCTGCTGTAAAGCATATATTACCGACCAACCACCCAATATTGTATTTATTTTAGCCGATGATCTTGGCTGGGCGGACCTTCCCATTTACGGAAACCAATTTAATGAAGCACCCAACCTTAATAAACTAGCGGATCAGGGAATGCTTTTCACCAATGCGTATGCAGCCAATCCAGTGTGTTCTCCAACGCGTGCCAGTATCCAAACGGGCCAATATCCTGCGCGAATTGGGATTAACGACTTTCTTCCCGGTCATTGGCGGCCCTATGAAAAATTAAAGGTACCTGCCAACAAAACCCAGTACCTGCCCCTAAGCTATACTACTATTGGGGAAGGGCTTCAGCAGGCAGGATATCGTACAGGTTACTTTGGTAAATGGCATTTGGGTTTACAAGAAAAGCACTTTCCCAAAAATCAAGGATATGATGAAAGTGTAGTTTACCGAGGTGGTGGATTTTCCAGTTTTGGAGAAAAGATGTATCCTGCACAGGAATTTCCCAAAGGGACAGTCCTTTCGGAAGCCCTAACTGAACTGAGCATAAACTTTATCGAAAAAAATAAGGAGCGTCCTTTTTTCCTCTTTTTGGCGCATTATGATGTACATGTGCAGTTGGATGCGGACTCCACCTTGATCCATAAATACCTCAAAAAACCCAAAGCCAAGAACTATCCTTCCAATGCCATTTATGCTGCCATGATTGAGCACCTTGATCGTAGTGTGGGAAGCATCATGGATAAACTTGACAAGGAAGGACTTACTGAAAACACCATTATTGTCTTCTTCTCTGATAATGGAGGATTGATCAAACGCTTTGATGAAATCCCTTTGATCGATAAAAGAAGCCTTCATTATTATGAAAAAGACACGCTTAAGTACATTGCCAGTTCAAATGCACCGTTAAGGGCGGAGAAAGGGACACTATTCGAGGGAGGTATCCGCGAACCTATGATCGTCAGGTGGCCAGGAAAGATCATGGCTAAGGCCAAGTCAGATGTCCTTGTCAGCAGCATTGACTTTTTCCCAACTTTCCTAACTATGGCAGGAGCTCCTTTACCTAAGGAACAAATGGTAGATGGAATTGATCTTACAAGCATTTTTCATGGCAATGAGCCGAAGGAGCAAAGAACCTTATTCTGGCACTATCCAGTATATCACCATGCTAGTCCTGCCAGTGCGATCCGTATGGGTGATTGGAAGCTTATCCATTTTATGGAGGGAGATCAAGTCAAGCTCTTTAACCTAAAAGAAGACATTGGGGAAACTACTGACCTTTCAATTGAAAAGCAGGGCATTAGAGATAAACTATTTAGTTTCCTTCAAGAATGGAGAAAGGATGTCCAAGCGGCCATGCCTATTCTCAACCCTGATTATGACCTGGGGAAAAAACATCTTTGGGAGCCCCATCCCCATACTGAAGACATGCTCAAAGGAACAGATTATTTTAAAGAAATCATCCCCCAATAATTTATGAAAGTAATAAAAACACTAAGCATTCTGTTGTTGTTACCATATCTCTTTGGCTGCAACAATTCCCAAGCCGGTCTAACAAGCGAAAAGGCCAAAAGACCTAACATCATTTTTATTTTGGCGGATGATTTTGGGATAATGGACACCCAAGGTTATGCCCATAAAATATTGGGCACTGACACCGCAGAGATGTTCTATGAAACGCCGAATTTGGATCGTATGATGCAGGAAGGAGTTTCTTTTTTGCAGGCCTATGCCAACCAACTTTGCTCCCCTACCCGTGCCAGTTTACTGACGGGTAAATATGCTGGAAGAATGGGATTTACAACGGCTATGCCGCCAAGGGAAACCTACTACAATCAGGACATGAAAGCACCAAATGGGTACTATTCCCATGACGTTTTAAGTCATTCCGATAATATTAATATAGAACAAGCGGTTCTTAATGGAACATCCAATTCCGCAGTGCCATCAGGCACAGAATATGACAATGGTCAAGATGAATTATCCATTGCTGAAGCCCTAAAGGATTATCATTCTGCTTTTATTGGGAAATGGCACGTTGGAGGTTTCGGCGCCGAGGGATACCAACCGGCCGACCAGGGCTTTGAACCTCTTGCCTGGTATGATGCAGGAGGATCAGCTTATTACAACTGGAAAAAGGCGTGGAATATAACTACCAAAGGTCCCTTTACTGCAATTCCTCAAAATCAACTGGAAATAGGCAATTCAGGGATGGAAACTGGAGAAGAATACCTAACGAATGATTTGACAAAGCAAGCATTAAGCTTTATTGAAAGAGAAGCAAATAAAAAAGATAAACCATTTTTTCTTTACTTTTCTCATTTTGCCGTTCACAGCCCCTACCAAGGTCCTCAAGATATCATTAACCATTTTGATCAAAAAGATACCAGAGGCTGGAATGGCCACCACAATCCAATTTATGCCAGTATGATCAAAAGCTTGGACGAATCCGTTGGTGCCATCTTGAATAAGTTGGATGAACTGAACATAGACGATAATACCTTGGTGGTTTTCATGTCCGACAATGGCGGTATCGACTCCAAAGTCACCCCAAGAGGTGACGGTACAGACAACAGCCCTTTCTTGGGAGGAAAAGCATGTCTCACAGAGGGCGGGATTAGGGTGCCGTTGATTTTTAGGTGGAAAGGGAATATTCCTGAAAAAAAATGGGTAAACATCCCCGTAGATTGTACAGATATCTTTCCTACTTTATTGGACGCTGCAGGATACCCTTCACAGAAAATTGTCACAGAAAGAACATTGGACGGCGAAAGTTTATTTACTCTCCTGAGTGATCATAATAACGAGCAGAAAACCTATACCAAAACTACGCACTATTGGCATTACCCTTTCAATGTGATCTATAATAATCCCAAAGATGGTTTTCCCTTAACCCCTCATTCTGCGATTAGAAAAGGAGATTATAAGTTGATTTATGATTGGCACGGCAGGATTTCACTCTATAATATCGAGCAGGACCCTTTTGAAAAACAAAATTTGTCCGAAAAGAAGACCGAGCTTACCAACCTCCTTTTTGCACAACTAATTGGTTGGTTGGATAACAATGTAGCTCCTCGGTATTGGCCGAGCCCCAACCCATCTTATAATCCCAAAAATGAGGTGAGAGAAGAAAAATATGTGGATTTGCTTAGCCACTACCGAACTACAGGAACAGTCATTAACAAATAACCAAAAATAAAAATGAACTTACGAAGTAAAATAAGGCACATTGCTTTAGCTGCTAGTTGTTTTTTTACATTCTTTAGCGTTAGTGCTCAAGGAAATAAGCAACCTAAAAATATTATATTTATTCTTGCTGATGATCTGGGATGGAGTGATGTCACCTTGTACGGGAAAACGGATTTTTATGAAACTCCAAATCTGGAGAGACTGGCCGCAAAAGGCCTGACATTTACCCGGGCATATGCCGCAAGTCCATTATGTTCTCCCACCAGGGCGAGTATCCTTACCGGTCAAACACCTGCGCGAACCGGAATTACGGCACCTGTTGCACATACTAATAAGGTTTTGCTAAAAGCCCAGTTGGCCAACAATGCGGCTCCAGGAAGCAAGGCGATCATTACAGAATCGGTATCAAGGTTAGATAACGAGCTTCCCACCTTGGGCAAGCTTATAAAATCAGTTGGATATTCCACCGCTCACTTCGGAAAGTGGCACCTTGGCTTGGAGCCTTACTCTCCCTTGGAGCATGGTTTTGATAAAGATATTCCACATTGGCATGGCCCAGGGCCAGCAGGAAGCTTTGTGGCCCCGTGGAAGTTTCCAGGTTTCAAAGAAAACTATCCTGGTGAGCACATTGAGGACCGTATGACAGATGAAGCGATTGATTGGATGAGACAACAGGAGAAAGGAAAACCATTTTTTTTGAACTATTGGCAATTCTCTGTCCATGCTCCTTTTGATGCTAAAGAGGGACTTATTAGATATTATCAGACCAAAATGGACCTTAGCGATCCCCAGCACTCTCCCACTTATGCGGCTATGGTGCACTCTTTGGATCAGTCTGTGGGCAGGTTGCTGGATGAAGTGGAGCGGTTGGGCATTGCAGACGAAACGGCCATAATATTTTTCAGTGATAATGGCGGTAATATGTATAATGGAATCGTCGATGAACTTCCTTCAGGTGAGAAGGTGCTAAATGCCCCGACCAGCAACAGGCCATTAAGGGGGGGTAAGGCCAGCATGTATGAAGGTGGTATCAGGGTTCCCTGCATTATAGTATGGCCGGGACTTACAGAACCAGGCACCCTTACAGATGCCCTTATCCAATCTACCGATTTCTATCCCACTATTTTGAATCAGTTGGGGATCCAACAGCCCAAAAATTATTCTATTGATGGAAATGACATAACACCAATATTGAAAGGAGAAAAAACAGAGAGTAAACCAATTTTTACATATTTCCCTCATACGCCAAAAGTTCCGGATTGGCTTCCGCCTTCAGTGGCTGTTCATGATGGCGACTGGAAACTGATCCGCCTATTCTTTGAAGGTGAAAATGGCCAGCATGATTACCTACTTTATAACCTTAGATGGGATATCAGTGAAACGATCAACCTGGCAGGCTTATACCCTGAAAAAGTAAAGAAGTTAGACCAGATGATAGAAAATCATTTGCGAGATGCTGAGGCCATCACTCCTGCACCCAATCCAGATTTTGATCCTTTAAAATACCGTCCTCAGGATATCGGTATACCTCCCAAAGGCTTACATAATTCTGAAGCCATCAAAAATCAAGAGAGCAGATAATACTGAACATTATAAATTGAAACCGAAACTCTCCTATGCTTTATTGGACAGTTTCGGTTTTTTCTATGCTTCGTATAACATCAAATACATTAAAGCCTAATTATTCCCCTTTCAAACCACCACTTATCATTTTAAAATGCCGTGCGTAATTTGAGGCGGTACAAGACAGGATAATTTAAAGAAATCAAACCTGTTAATTTAGTACTAATACATTTACAGTTTTAATACCCAAAAACACCAATTTATCAATAGGCCCATTAAAAAAATTCGTTTATGAAACTGGATATTTTATCTAGAAAATACTTCCAATACTTTTTATCCTTTGGTTTGCTTTTGTGGCTGAACCTAGCCTGTCAGACCATTTCTAAGAAACTGAAGACAGAAGAAATCGATTATAACAGTCTAGCTGAAGGTTTCCTTACTCCCCCCGATAGCGTTAAACCTTGGTGCTACTGGTATTGGATCAATGATGACATTTCAAAAGAAGGGGTAACCAAGGATTTGGAAGCCATGAAAAAAGTGGGTATTGGTGCTGCGCTCATCGGGAACATCAACCCTAATGGCGTAGATGGTCCTGTTCCACTTTTCAGTGAAGAATGGTGGGACATTTTGGTACATACCGTAAAGGAAGGCAAAAGACTGGGTGTGGACATCGGTTTATTCAATTGCCCGGGATGGAGCCAGTCAGGGGGGCCATGGGTCCGACCTGAGATGGCCATGAGGTATACAGTTTACTCACAAACGCCCATAGCCGGAGGAAAGAACATTGTTGTTTCCCTTCCCCAACCTACGGAGGAATTTCAGGATACTTATGTTCTTGCCGTTAAAGAAAATGGGGAGCTTTTTACTGCTTCTGCAAATAACACCCAATTTACAGCTTCTCCTGCTGTCAATAACACGCACTTTTGGTCAGACGGAAAGCTTTCGACAACACCTTCATTTGAGCTTTCCCCAAATAGCAGCTACCAAATAAGGGTCAAGACCGCTCGACCCATACAGGCAAAAAGCCTATCCCTTACTCCTGGGGATAAACCCATAAAATGTGACTGCCAATTGGAAGGGAAAGTTGACAATGAATACCGGTTAATCCGCCGGTTCACTTTTGATCGCAGTAATATGAACATCAATGTAGGAGCGGCAAACCAAGGGCAGGTTGCTCTATCCATCAACGGGCCGGTGACCGATGAATTTCTTCTTACCTGCACCAATTTTAAAGGAGCTAAAGAGGCGGGGTTTTCAGAAATTGTTATATCTGAGGAAGCTACTCTGGACCACTATGTGGAAAAACAAATGGCAAAAATGCACCCTACTCCCACCCCTGACTGGTCAAGCTACCAATGGGTATCGAACCAAGGTGAAGTGGCTCAAAATTCCTTAATACAAGCCGATGAAGTTCTCAACCTAAGCAGTAAAATGAATGGCAACGGAACATTGAATTGGGATGCCCCTGAAGGAGAATGGACGGTATATCGTTTTGGGATGGCTCCCACAGGCACCAAAAATGCACCATCCGCACCACAAGGAAGGGGTTATGAAATCGATAAAATGAGTGAGGAACTCATCCGCTTTCATTTCGAACAATTTGTAGGGGAATTGCTTGAAAGATTGCCCGAAGACAGTAAATCTGCCTTTAAATACGTGATTGCCGATAGCTATGAAATGGGCTCACAAAACTGGACTGATGATTTTGCGCGTGAGTTCCAAGAAAAGTATGGTTATGACCCGGTTCCTTTTCTTCCAGTTTATTCTGGTAAAATAATCAATAGTGTCCAGCATTCTGAGAGATTTCTATGGGATATGAGAAGGCTTGTAGCGGATCAGGTGGCCTATGAATATGTAGGTGGATTGAGAAAAATCAGCAATGAAAATGGCCTGAAGTTATGGTTGGAAAATTATGGACATTGGGGTTTTCCCTCCGAATTCCTGATGTATGGAGGACAGTCCAATTTAGTCAGCGGTGAATTTTGGAACGAAGGGGCTTTGGGAAATATTGAATGCAAGGCATCTTCTTCCGCTGCCCATATCTATGGAAAACCAGTTACCTCAGCCGAGGCATTTACCGCGGCCCACAGCTCTTATTTGAGACATCCCGCATTACTTAAAAAACGAGGTGATTGGAGTTTTACCGAAGGCATCAATCATTTTGTGCTGCATCTCTACATACAACAACCTGATGATAACAGAAAACCGGGGGTAAACGCTTGGTTCAGTACCGAATTTAATCGGCATAATACCTGGTTTGAGCAATCAAAATCCTGGATGGATTACATCAGAAGGAGTCAACATATGCTTACCAAAGGTAAGTATGCGGCTGATGTGGCCTATTTCATAGGGGAAGACGCTCCTGTGATGACCGGCATTAGGCAACCGGAATTACCAAAGGGATATTCTTATGACTATATCAATGCTGAAGTACTCTTGGAAAGAGCACAAGTCGTGGACGGTACGTTAACTTTACCTGATGGCATGAGTTATGGTCTGCTGGTGCTTCCACCAATCCAAACCATGACACCGGAATTGATTACTAAATTAGAACAGATGGTCCACGATGGCCTTGCCATTTATGGCCCCAAACCAATCCAATCTCCCAGTCTTCAAAATTATCCCGAATCAGACAATGCGGTCAAAAGTTCTGCTGACAAATTATGGGGTAGTGAAGGTTATTATGACCAAGAGTTGATAAGATCAGTGGGACAGGGTTTTGTGATGGATAATATTTCTTTACTAAAGGCCTTAGATCACTTGGACATACACAAAGATGTCATTTTGCCAGAGGATGCCCCTGTGCTTTGGACACACAGACAAGCCCCTAATTTGGACATCTATTTCCTTACCAACCAAAGTGAGGACAAAGTTGCAACCAAGGTGACATTCGAGGTGAAAAACAAGCTTCCGGAACTATGGAATGCGGTGACCGGCGAGATCAGAAAATTACCCGAGTTTAAAGAAACCGAAGAGGGAACAGAAGTTCCTCTGCAGTTTGAAGCTTTAGAAAGCTGGTTTGTTGTATTCACTGAGGAAGAGCAAAATTCCTCCTACAACTATAAAGAGAATTTTCCAAAAAGCCAGGTGGTAAAGACCATTGATTCCGAATGGACCTTAGCATTTAACAACAAGGACATCGGTCTCCAAAAACCTGTAAAGGTTGAACAATTGATGGATTGGACTGCTTTTGAAAATGATTCGGTCAAATATTATTCAGGTACGGCAGATTATAAAACCACATTTACTCTATCCGAGCTTAAAAACGACATCCATTATCAAATCGATCTTGGCAAGGTCAGTGTCATGGCCACGGTAAGCCTCAATGGCCAGGAAGTGGGCACAACCTGGATAAAGCCTCATGTTTTGGACATTACGGATGCACTGAAAAAGGGAGAAAATATTCTCGAAATAAAGGTCGCCAATCTGTGGAGAAACCGAATTATCCGAGATCTCCAATTGCCAGACAGCCAACGCTACACGTGGACTTCCGTAAATGACGCCAAAGCAAATGAAAATCCTCATTCCTCTGGTTTGTTGGGCCCCGTGACAATTAACGAAATTGATTAACCCTAAAGGCCAATTAAATTGAAAGTATTCATCCAAATATTGGGGATTTTAGTCCTGCTGGGGAGTGGTATTGCATGCAAAGGTACCAGCTCATCGGTGGAGGAAGATAAATCTGTTCAAGTTGATTTCATTTCCAATATAGATCAGCTCCCAAGATTCAGCTGGCCTGGATCCAACCAAGCTTATTTTCAAATCCTTATCCAAAAAGAAGGAAAAATAATTTGGAAAGGTAAAAAAGAAAAATCTACCGACCATACGGATATCATGTATGCAGGCCCAGACTTATCTTCAGGAGAACAATACACCGTAAAAGTAAGTACTTGGGATGAAAAAGAAATCATACTGGATACCTATGCTAATTCCTTTTATGCTCCATTGGACTATCCAGAAGATTGGAATGGGACTTGGATAAGTTATGACTATCACCCAGATTCTGCTTTGCCTGTATTTCAAAAAACATTTAAACAAGATAGATCAAGAACCTTGGCAAATGCCAGGCTGTACATTGCTGCTCCAGGTTTTTACGAAGCCTCTATCAATGGGCAAAAAATCGGAAAGCATGTTTTGGATCCTGCCCAAACGAATTACGAAGATTATACTTTCTATACGGCTTTTGATCTGGACCCGATGCAGCTGAAGGATCAAAACATCCTGCAAATCATGCTCGGTAACGGCTGGTATAACCAAAATGTCGTTTGGGGAAAATCCATGATATATGGCCATCCCGTGTTCATAGCCCAACTAGTTTTACAGTATACAGACGGATCCAGGGAAGTGATAGAGACGGATACCTCCTGGAAATGGAAATTTGGTCCTATAACGTTTTCCAATATCTATGCAGGAGAACACTATGATGCCCGAAAGGAAGTAGGAGAAACCACTGAAATACAATGGAGAAACGCCCTATTGGCCCATAAACATCCATCCAATTTATTACAACAATACCTTCCCGCCATTCAGGAAATGGAGGTAGTAAATCCAATAAATATAACAGAGCCGCAGCAGGGTGTCTACGTATTAGATATGGGACAAAACATCACAGGCTGGACTTCATTAAAGCTAAAGGGAAGCCCAGGCCAGGAAATCACCCTACGTTTTGCTGAAGAAATCGACAGTGCAGGCAATATAGACCCCACATCTACCGGAGTCAAAGCGACAAAACATGTGCAAACCTGTAAATACATTTTCAAAAGTTCAGGCACCGAATATTGGCAGCCCAGGTTCACTTACCATGGCTTCAGGTATGTGGAGATCAGCGGGCTAAAGGAAAAGCCGGGCCTAGATATCCTAAAAGGAAAAGTGCTCTATTCTAAAATGGACCTGACAGGTCATTTTACTTCTTCAGAGCCTAATCTTAATAAGCTTCATGAACTGGCACTTTGGACCATCAAAGGAAACATGCAGGGAATACCGACAGATTGTCCGCATCGCGAAAAGTGCGGATGGACAGGAGATGCCCACGCTGTTATCCATGCTTTGACCTATAATATGGATGCCAGACTCTTCCTTACCAAATACATGTTCGATATGCGTTCCTCGGGAAGGAATGTTCAAAGAGAACTTTACTTTGGAGAAAGTTTTCATGACCGAAGTATCATCATGAAACCAGCTGGTATTCCTACGATGATCGTACCCGGAAGAAGAACCAGCGGGACCGCTTCACCAGATTGGGGAACGGCCCAGGTACAAATCCCGTGGTATCTCTATTTGTATTACGGACAAAAAGAAATTTTGGAGACTTTTTATCCAGACATGAAAAACTGGACCGATTATGTCCATGAGAAAAATGTAAATGGTATAATCACGCATGGTTTGGGTGATTGGTGCCCTCCTTCTGGGAACGGAGGAATTGAATGCCCCGTTCCGATCAGTTCCAGTGCTTTTCATATATTGGATGTCAAACTAATGATAGAGGCAGCCAATGTGCTGGGGAAAAAACAAGATGTGTTTAAATACAGAAAACAGTTAGAAGAATTAATTATTCGGTTTAATGAAGCGTTTCTTGATTTGGATCAAAGCACTTATGGAAGCCAAACTGCCAATGCCCTTGCCCTGGATATTGGTATTGTCCCTGAGCATTTGAAAAAATCAGTAGCGGCATCTATCGTAAAAGATATCCATGGAAACGGTGACGGATTTTTGACCACAGGCATATTTGGTTTGAGTCGTCTTTTTAAAGTATTGAGTGAAAATGGTCAAGAAAAAGAAGTATATCGCCTTCTTACCAAAAAGGGATACGGGAGTTTTGCCTATATGTGGGATAAATATGATGCTACTACCCTTTGGGAGGTTTTACCTGTTCTTGATTCAACAGCACTTTATAACGGCCGTTCCCACAGTCACCCTATGCAAGGGGGCTATGATGCTTGGTTTTATTCCGGATTGGGAGGAATTAACCCAAGTCCAGACGCTCCTGGCTTTGAAAAAATCATTTTCAAACCCTACCTGACCCAATTTATAAAACAAGTTGAAACAGGCCATGTCTCTCGACATGGAGAAGTAAAAAGTAGCTGGACCAATGAAAATGGAGTATTCACATGGGAAATAACGATACCCCAAAATTGCACCGGAGCCGTGTATGTTCCTGTTCATTCGAGTGAGCAACACATCACCCTCAATGGCAATCAGGTAGGTTCATTTAAAAATACTAAGGATAACTTTGTCTTTATCGGTAATTATGAAGCCGGCACTTATCAAATTATCGCATCAAGCACTACAAATTAGCATAAAACTCATGTCTATTTTAAAATACATTGTATCCTTTTTATTGATTTTATTGGGTAGTCAGGTCATGGGACAAGATACTCAGGCTTCCCATAGCTTTAAAGATAACCGTGTGCGTGAATATGTTACACCACAAAAAATCTTATGGGTATCCAGTGAAAGTACAATACACAATATTGAAGGCCTTCTTCAGCCGGGGAATGGTCAGGCTGATTTAGTAGGCAAAAACACCTGTACCCTACAAGGAAATCAAGACCTCAATCCCGCCTTCCTGCTTGACTTTGGAAAAGAATTACATGGTGGACTTCAAATTGTCACCGGTATGTTTGAGGGCAAAACCCCTATTACACTAAAAATCACCTTGGGGGAATCAGTTTCTGAAGCCATGTCTGATGTAGTGGGATCCTCTGCTACCAATGAACACGCCATCCGTCAAACAACCGTTCAGGTTCCTTGGTTGGGCAAAACAGAAATCGGCAACAGCGGCTTTAGGTTTGCCAGGATTGAATTATTGGACAAGGACAGGACTCTCCAACTTAAAGAGGTAAATGCCATTTCCATCTATCGGGACATTCCCTACCTTGGAAGCTTTAAATCTAATGATGACCGCCTGAACAAAATTTGGGAAACCGGTGCCTACACTGTTCACCTGAATATGCAGGATTATTTATGGGATGGCATTAAAAGAGACCGCTTGGTCTGGGTAGGTGATATGCATCCGGAAGTAATGACCATTAAGGCTGTTTTTGGTGCCAATGAAGTGGTACCAAAAAGCCTCGATCTGATCCAGGGCATCACTGATTTACCTTCTTGGATGAACGGAATCAGCTCCTACTCCATTTGGTGGATATTGATACAACATGAATGGTACAAAGCCTACGGAGAGCTGACTTATTTGAAAAAGCATGAAAACTACATCTTCGAGTTGCTGGAATTATTGGAACAAAACATTGATGAAAATGGAATGGAAACATTGGAGGGGCGTTTCTTAGATTGGCCAACCAGTCCCAACAAAGAAGCGGTACATGCAGGGCTCCAAAGTCTAATGGTCATGGTTTTCAGAACCGGAATAGATCTGGCCAATCTCCTTGGACAACCTGAACATATTAAAGGTTATAAAAAAACAATTGAAAAACTGAAAAAGCATGTCCCTGATCCGAATGGAAATAAATCTGCGGCAGCATTATTGGCCATATCCGGTTTAATGGATGCCGAAAAAGTAAACAATAAGTGGTTATCCAAGGATCCCAATTCAGGGGTTTCCACCTTTTATGGTTATTACGTTCTACAGGCAAGGGCTATGGCCGGTGACTATACGGGGGCGATGGATGTGATCCGAGATTATTGGGGAGGAATGTTGGACCTAGGGGCCACCACCTTCTGGGAAGATTTTAACCTGGAATGGGCCAAAAATGCAGGAAGAATAGATGAGCTGCCTAAAGCTGGAAAAGTGGATGTTCACGGAACATACGGCGATTACTGTTATGTTGGTTACAGGCATTCCCTCTGCCATGGCTGGGCTTCAGGCCCCACGGCATGGCTTTCAGAACACGTATTAGGTATTACCATAACGGATTCAGGGAATACGGTTACGATCTCCCCCCACCTTGGAGACCTTGAATGGGTGGAAGGCAGTTATCCGACCAAATTTGGGGTGCTATTTGTAAAACACACCAAAAACAGTGACGGTAGCATCTCATCACAGATCCAAGCCCCAGAAGGGTTGACCATTATCAATAATTAAAAGCATAAGGCAAGAGGTTGCTTTAAATCCATCCACTTGCCAATTTAGCCTAACATGAAAAACTTACTTTTATCAATTATTTTCCCTCTATTTATTCTCCTAACTCCCCATTCCAACGGTCAGCCAAGTCAATCGGCTAAATCACCCAATATTATTTTTATTTTGACCGATGATCAAGGGGCTCATCTTTCAGCATTAGGCACCAAAGGCATTCATACGCCCAATCTGGACCGACTGGCCCGGGAAGGCGTACTTTTCACCAATTCCTTTGCCACTGTGGCTTCTTGTTCACCTAGTAGAAGCTCCATTATGACCGGAATGTATCCCCATGCTAACGGCCATTGGAGAAATACCATCACTCCCAAATTATCAGATCCCGATACGGAATTTGGCCGGCAATCATCCACAGTAGATAAGGTGGGGGTACACGAATATATCAAGACCCTCCCTGAGGTTTTAAAAGCCCATAATTACTATACGGCCATCACCCAGAAATTTCATATGAGTCCGCCTTGGAAATTCCCTTACAGTAGCAGAAACCCTGTCCATCATGATCCAGAAAAGTATAAAAAAGTAATTACCCAATTCATTGAAGAATCTGGCAGCCAACCATTTTTCATTCAGGCCAATATTAGTCCCCCACACAGGAACTTTGACCACCATATGAAAAAGTTCCCCCAATACTTGACCAAGCCGGATGAAATTGCAGTTCCCGATTACCTGCCAGACACTCCACTCATACGAGAAGATCTTAGCAAATATTTTGGGTGCATTCAGTTGGCTGATGCATGTGTGGGTGCTATCATGGAGGTATTGAAGCAAAAAGGCATCTATGAGAATACCATAATCATTTATACCAGCGATCAGGGGGAGCCCTATCACCGAGCGAAAGCCTCCCCCTACTATGCCGGAATGCACGTACCATTTATAGGGAAAGGTCCCAACATCCAGAAGAACATCATTTCAGATGCCCTTATTTCTCATGTGGACATCATGCCCACAATCCTTGATTTCGCAGGACTGCCTATCCCCTCCACCGTACAAGGAAAATCACTAAAAGACCTACTAATTGGCAATAAAAAGCAGGTACCCAATAGAAAATATATCTTTGCCGAGCACAATTCCCATGGCCCCCCAAGGGCAGAGCACTATCCCAGCAGGGCCGTCTTCGATGGCCAATACTATTATATTCTTAACCTTATGCCAGATAAAGCCTATCTGGCTCCCGCTGACCTGAGAGAAGAAAAACCTTGGGGAAACAAGAGTTATGTTGCTACATTAAAAGCGAAGGAGTTTTTTCCCAGCCAATATAATGCCCTCCTGATGTTGGAATCATGCCGTCCAGCTGAGGAGTTATATGATATGGCAACCGATTCCGGCCAATTGAATAATTTGGCCAATGATAAAACCTATCAGGTTAAAATCGAAAAATTAAGAAAAGTGCTGTATCATTGGCGCAAAAGAACGGGGGATGATTATAATGACCCAAATGATATCCCTACTAGACTTTCTTCTAAAACCCGATGATAAGTATGATAGCCTATGGGACTATTGGTTTAAAATTCACTCATCATTTCAATCATTTGGGATAGGTTGGTACAAAAAACCAAAAAATCCCCAATCATATGCGGTTGGGGATTTTTTTCGGTTCAAGCATTAATTCTTCCCATTCATGAATGAATGGAAGTATTATATTCCGCTATCAATCAGGGGGAGAATATGAATAATTAAATCTCCTGTCCGGTGCAGCGTCTCCATCCAAAAAGAAAGCCGTCATATCATTTAAGTGTTGGGGATTATCCAACCAATGAAAATGAAAGGCAAGTTTCTTTCCACTAATACCCAAGGCCTTTCTGGACACTGCTAACTCCAAACGGTTTGAATTAGTGCCAATAGGTAGGTGCTCCATGAATTCCCAAGTATTTCCGTTCCATTTTTTTAAGGTGCTATGGGTCCCCTCCACCTTTCCGTGATTGATTAGAAAATCATATCCTTCCCATCCTGTGGATTTATCCTGGTCCACATCAATAAATAAAAGCATCCAATTTTCATCAGAGGGTCTACTCAAAGAATTTGCTGTCTTTACAAAAAAGTAGACTGTTTCCTTATCATCACTCACTTTGGATTCAATGATATCATTTCTTCCAGAATAATTGGTGTATTTCATTGTTGGATCATAACCTGAAAAATCACGATGAACAACATCTCCTTCTGGATCATAAAATACAGGAAAAACCTCCTCCCAATCATCAAAATGACCATCTACTTTCACTTTTCCTGCATTATAAGGCTGAGGCTTTTCCATGCCTTTAAATTTTCTAATGTTAGCCACTAATTGATAATAGTAGTTATCTGAATACCCACCTTTCATTGGAGCTATATCGCGATTAAACTCCTTGGTAAAAGCATCTACAAACCAGCTATCGCCAATTTGAATAGGACGACCGGCATACATCCCTTGGTAACTTTTATCCATTTTTTCATCCCATACAAACCGTTGTGCCACCCATTCGTTCCATTGGGTTACCATTACGACTTGGGGATTTACTGAATGGGCCCGATTCCATTGTTCCGCAAACTGTCTGCCCTCATTTGTGTATTCTGTAACATAATGTTCATTCACCTTTGGCTGCTCTCCATTCTGGTAGCTTTTACCGATATTGGGGTGGGGGTGTGAAGCAGTGGACACGGTAATCTGCTCTGCAATCTTCCGAGTATCACTCCAGCCGTAAGCTTGAGGATATTTATCCAACCATTGCCAATGATTGGGTTCATCTTTGGAATTGGTCCATGCCCAACTTTTCTTAATAGTAAAGAAATTCTTTACCTCAGGACGCAGAACGGGATCATCCTGTTTTCCCATTATCAAAGGTTTTCCATCCCAATAAAACCATAATTCTTGAAATTCATTCTTACCATATAACTCATCATAAAGCTCATTCATCACCCTTCCACTTTTAGAATTGGAAAGAAAGCAAATTTCTGGTGTGGGAATCCCCTGCCTTCTCATTTCTAACGAAACTTCGCACAATTTTTTTACGGTGTTTAGGTAAGTAAAACCATTGGTTACATCAAAAAAAATGAAATCCACTTTGGCATTGCTGAGCATCTGTAGGTCCTGGCGTATTACCCAGGGATCTTCTGAACGGTAATATCCATATTCTGGCTCTGACCAAAAGTGAAAAGCTCCTTCAGGTCCCCATGCATAATCATCGGATTTATCGGCCAAAATTTTAGTGATATCGAAGACCTTATCATTGTGTGCCCCATGCCAGATATAATAAAATACCCCTATGAATTTGTCTTTTCGGAGCCCGCCCACTTCTTTATAAGTTGGGAGTTTTCTACCTAATGCATCTGTGGCTACCCAATCGTCCGAAATAAACCTATCTTGGCCTCTGCTCACAAGGCTTTGAAAAAAAGTGGTAAAAAACAGAAAAGCAGCTATTTGTTTTAGGTTATTAATCCTCATAATTGATTTCTTTATCAATAATAAAGGAAGGAAATATACTTGCATATATTTCCGTCCAGTATTCTATTTAATAAGGTTTAATCCCATGTTGAAGGCTGGCCAATTCCCGGCAACCTTCTTACCTCCTCGGTCGATAATGGTAATATCAAATACTTATCTGATGTAGCATTTCTAGGTACGTCTATGGCTACTCTTTCATAAGAAAAAACACCATTTTTGGTACCATCGGAGCTTGTAATTCGCATTCCGGTAACTACACCATTGGTACCTAAGATATTCCACCTTCGCTGATCATAAAAACGATGGTCTTCAAAACAAAACTCCACCCTCCTTTCGTTTCGGATTCTTTTCATTAACCAATCCTGATCGTTGACAAAACCGGGAACAGCTTGGATTTGAGGCTGACCTGCTCTTTGCCTTATTGTATTTAGGGCATCTGCTGCATCAGCTAAATTGCCTAAAGCACATTCCGCCTCCGCTAAATTAAGATAGAGTTCCGCAAGGCGGAAAAACACTTTATTGGCGTTTACTCCTCCTGTGGTAGATCCCCAATAGCTTGCACTTCTGAATTTCTTTCCATAATAACCGGTGGTACTTCTTCTCTTATCTACTTCTGTGTCAGAGGTAGGGGTACCATTAAAACCTGTCCCCGGAAATCCCTCAAAAGTATATATTTTAATATCTGGCTCACTGGCAGCCATACCTTTATAACGTCCATAATTAACCCCATTAAAAACAATGGCATGGGAAAGTCGAGCATCTCTATTCTCATAAGGGTTGTCTCCTGGGTTTTCGCTATATCCTGATGCAAAACTTACATCAGTATGGCTATTGTTATTGTACGCCGTTACTGGTAGGCTACCATCTAATAACTCAAAACTGTCCACTAGTTCCTGACTAGGAACAACTCCAGCATTCGCACTTTGTGTAGGAGAACCATAGGCCGACAAATCCACCCCATTTTGGGCGTTCATTTCAGCAGCTCCATTAGTGGAAGCCCTAAGAATAACCTCTGCATTCATCACATTAACGTCCTCACTGAACATTGTACTATAATCAATCATCGGAAGCAAACTATATTGACCACTAACGGCTTCTATAGCTTTTCTAGCTGCATCTGCCGCTAATAACCATTTTTGGGAATCGCCGGTTGGATTGTTTAATGGACTAGCATTGAACAAAAGAACTCTCGATTTCAAAGCATAAGCTAGAGCCATATTCACTTTATCAAATTCACTATTAGCAGGTTGTCTATAAGGCAGGATATTAGATTGGATTACCTCATCAATTTCTACCACGATCCTGTCTGATATTTCCTGGTAAGTAGGTCTATCCAATTCTTCCCAGCCCACGAAATCTGGGTCAAAGGCTTCATCAGTAAAGGGAATGGGGCCGAAATTTTTAATCAACATAAAGTGATACCATGCTCTTAACAACTTGGCTTCGTCTATCCATCTTTCAATATCATCATCGGAAACCTGGTCTCCAGGCACCTGTGATTGGGGCAGGTAATCCATTGCTAGGTTACATTTTCGAATACCCTCCCAATATGAATTCCAAAGTGTGCTGGAAAACATATTTCTATCAGGGGACAATAAACCACTGTTCCAATCAAAGGCTATACCAGTACCGGCCCTAAACCCATCATCTGTATAGGCATCCAATAGCTCCCCACTGTGATAGGCATGAAAACTACTGTTCAGTTTATCGTAACAGCGTTCTCTAAAGTTACCGACATTGATCTTATTTAATAACCGATCTACTGTCAACTTATCAGCCGGTTCTTCATTCATTTCGTTTAGACAGCTACTCATTCCCAACATGGAAATTAAAAGTAGTGTTTTTGTATATTTATTAAATATTTTCATTTTTCAATTCTGTTTAAGTCCTAACGGGATTAAAATTTCACACTAATCCCTGCAGTATAAGATTTGATCAAGGGATAATTAATATTGCTACCCGATGAAGTTTCAGGATCAAAATCATCATTTGGTAGATTATCAAACGTAAACAGGTTGAGGCCATTTATGTAAAACCTTATAGACTGGGCGTTTAACCGATTAGATATGATTTCTGGTAAGGTAAATCCCAATTCAATATTTTTTATTCGTAAGAAGGAACCATCTTCTATCCAGTAATTAGTGTTACGATAATTTGCCGTATTATTTCCTAACCTTGGATAAACTACATTTTCTCCGCTTGCTGCTTTTTCTGGTGTCCAGGCATTTTTCATATATTCTGTAAAATTATCCCTATTAGACCATCTTCCGAAACCAGACAGCAACACATTTCTACCAGTTGCTCCGTTTAGAAAAACACTCAGATCAAATAATTTATAGGAACTTTGAAGGTTAAGACCAAAGAATGTTCGCGGTATACTTCCATTCGCCAATGGTGCTACATCCTTCTGATCTACCACATTATCTCCGTTAAGGTCTACAAATTTGATATCGCCTGGAATGGGGACCCCTCCCAATGATGACTGGTCTGCCCAAGTATCAATTTCATCTTGTGAATTGAACAACCCTGCTGATCTATATCCCCAATATTGGCTAATAGGGTATCCTTGACTTCTGTAGGGATAAGCAAATGTATCGTCGTAAGGCACTTCAGCAAGGTCTTTGATTTCGTTTTTGGAATAGCTCATGTTTCCATTTATGCCTATAAACCAGTCCTTAGAAAGGTTTTTACTATAGCCAGCGGCCACTTCAAACCCTTTGTTGACAGATGCCCCAATATTAGCCGGAGGAAGAGATGCTCCCCCTAGTCCCATCATCCCGTTTGGAATGATATCAATATTATTGACTACTAAATTAGAATTGTCATTATAGAAAAAATCAGTACTTAATTGGACGGAGTTCCACAGAGTGGTCTCCACACCCAAATTGTACATTGAAAATTTCTCCCATTGAAAATTTTCATTTCCCAACTGGTCTTCTGAAGCATCTCCATTCCAACTAGTGATATATAAAAATTGATTATTCTCACTATATCCAAATGCATTATTCCCTACTGAACCTGCAGAGCCTTTTAGTTTTAAATAATTTACAACGGTGGAGTTCTTCAAAAACCCTTCATTGGAAATAACCCAACCTAAACTGAAAGAAGGGAAGAGGCCATATCGATGATCTTTGTGAAATTGTTCTGACCCTTGGTATGCAAAATTAGCTTCAGCAATATACTTTTTTTCATATGCATACAAGAATCTTCCCGAAATCCCTAAAAAATTATTGGGTAGTAAGATCTGTTGTTGAGCACGATTTTGTTCACCTAAAATGGTAGCTGCCACCTCATGTTTATTGTCGAATACACGATGATAATCCGCTCTGACTCTGAAATTATACATGTAATAGAAATACTTACCCTGACCATCTGAAAGAGTAGTATTTGATGTTCCCGGTACCAATGAATATCCCAATGAATCAGCACCGTTCGTGTCCATAAAAGTAGCTACTTCATAAGCTTCATAATCCCTTCTGCGTATTTGCGAGCTCCTTGAAAGCACATCAAAAGACACCTGGCCTGACAATGTTAGGCCTTTCATTGCACCTATTTGTTGGCGAATCCCAAAGGTATTCCCTAAGCGTGTTACTGTTTCTGCCTGTGAACCAGTTCGGTTTAAGTATCCGTAAACCGATTCATTTGTTCTAAAATTAAGTCTATCCCGTTTAACTAACACTTCACCACTGGGTGTTAGGTCATTATGTGCATTATTGGGAGTCTCATAAAGCTTGGCCAAAACAAAATCCCAACCTTGTCCTGATCCAATATAAGGGGCATTATTTTTTTCTAAGTAGCCTCCCACATTTACGTACACTTCAGTAGAGGGAGATAGTGATATATCAAGGTTGGTCCTAAAGTTAAATCTGTTAGATTTGGAATTCGCATCGTAGCTGTATTTTTCAAAAGGCTCATTTTTAAAAAGCCCACTTTGATTCAGGTAACTTACAGAGGTAAAAAACCTCATGGCATCATTTCCTCCTCTAAAATTGACATTTAGTCTACTCATCATAGAATAATTCTTCATGAAATCATCCACCATATTCCGAACTGGAAAAAACTCTGTAGAATCAGCAAGACGATACCTTTCCATCTCGTAGGGGCTATAAAACTGAGTCCCTCTATGGTCAATTCCATTTCCTCCGGCAGCTATATCCTGTGCATCGGCAAATAAAGTATCATTGGCTACCCTTTGATTGAACAATTGGGTATAGTCATAAGCCGAAACAAAATCAGGCTTTCTAGTAGGGCTTTGGAATGACTGGTCAAAAGAAACATTGATTTTTGAATCTCCATCAAAACCCCGCTTGGTATCTATTAGAATAGCCCCGCCACCTGCCCTCATGCCATACATAGCCAATGCAGCAGCATCCTTGAGGACAGTAACTTTAGCTACCTCATTGGGGTCAATACCTTGGGGGTTCCTTTCAATGCCATCCACCAAAAATAAGATATTATTGAAATTGGGTGAGTTCTGACCTCTTACTTGAATGGAAAAAGACTCCTTTCCTGGTTCGCCGTTATTCTGGATAATATTTAAGCCCGGAAGTCTCCCTTGAAGTGCAATTAGTATATTTGAGGAGCGACTTTTTACGAGCTCCTCCCCTTTAATGGTAATCACAGATGCATTGGTATAAGTTTTATCTTGAACCCCATACGCAACTCTCATAGGTTCATTTTCTATTCTTATACCTACACCGATACTATCTTGAGGCAGTAACCTTGAAAAAGTAGCTGAAAACCCACTTTTCCCAAAGCTCATCAGAAACAAAATACTAAATGAGAGTATATAACTAGATTTGATTTTTATTATCATTTTAAATCTCCTTTAAAGTCGTTGAAAGATTATTGCCAAGCTTCAGGTTGGTCCATATTTGGAAGTAATTTTTTATCCACAATTGGAATAGGAAGTACTTTGTATTTTTCATTGTGGCATTCCCAAGCAAAAGGAATTTGGTATCTAATGTGCTTAAATTCACCATCGGCAACCTTAGTCACTTCCATTCCACTAATAGTATTATGGTTTTGATCGCTGATAATGTCCCATCTCCTTATATCGTAAAACCTATGGTCCTCCAACACCAGTTCAACCCTTCTTTCATTTTGGATTCTTTTCATCAACCAGTCCGTATTACCTCCCATATAATCTGGTACCTGTCTAATGGAAGGCTGATTAGCCCGTAGACGTGTCATGTCCAATGCATCACATGCTTCCTCAAACTTACCTGCACCGCACAATGCCTCTGCATAATTAAGATAGATCTCTGCGTATCGCATTACTATACCATGTTGCATTACCCGGTTGTTTGCTTGTCCTTTACTTCCTGCACCATACCATAGAGGGTCCCGGTCTTTCCCAAAATAATAACCTGTAAATGTTTTCCTATTGGACCCAGATGTCACATTCCCGTTTGAGCCTGTCCCAGGGGCATCTAAATAAGTCCAAACTATAATCTCTCCTAGCTGATAGGACTGTCCAAAACTGCTTCCATTAAAAAGTATGTCCCTATAGAAGCGATCATCCCTATTTTCATATGGATTATTTTCATCATCATATCCAGAAGCTAACGCCTCAGCGGTAAAAGTTGGTTCAGCATGTGTAGCATCATAATTTTCAACTATCAATGCCCCGTTTTTCAACTCATAGGCATCTACTATTTCCTGAGAAGGAGTTTCGCCTGCTTTAAAATTGGGATAATTACTTCTTTTTGGTTTGGCGGTGGCCAAATCCATTCCATGAACGTTGGAAAATTGCCCCAGCCTGTCACGATATCTCCATATTACTTCGGTTTGTTCAACATTTACCGACATTGGAGAAATATACATTCCCTTGGTATTTTCAAAAGGTTCCAATGAATACTGACCAATGTCCAAAAACCTTTTTGCAGCCTCCGCTGCTGCCAAATATTTTTGCGGATCACCTGTAGGGTTGTTCAATGGACTTGCATTGTACAATAGTACTCGTGATTTTAGTCCATAAACAAATCCAAGAGGTACTCTATATTTATCGTTAGTATTGAATGGTTCCCTTTTAATGGGAATATTTCCATTGGAAATCACTTCATCTAATTCAGCTACTATTTGGTCTGTGATTTCTTGAAATGTTGGTCTGGACATATCTGCCCAGCCCGCAAACCCTAATTCGGGCGTCTCATACATATAAGGAACCGGTCCATACATGCTTATTAGTTTAAAATGATAATATGCACGCAGGACTTTTGCTTCATCAAGCATTAGTTCCCTTTCCTCCAAAGGAAGCTCATCTTCAGTTACCATAACCCCATCCATATTGTTGATCAGTGTATTACAATGCCTGATCGCCCCCCAATATCTTCCCCACCAACCTACAGTTGGATTCATATAGGAATTACCCTGATTTGAATTTGCCCAAACCGCCGCATTTGACGGAGAAAGTAATCCAGACCTCCAGTTTCCCATACTTTGCCCTTGAAAATTAAATGTATTATCAGTCAGTGATTCCTCGGTCGTCCAAAAATATAAATAAGACCTATTTTCTGGGACCCCCATATAAGCAGAAGTAAGCATACCTCTGATTTTATTGGGATCACTTAACATTCCAGCTAAATCTTCCCGAGAGTCATCTGCCCTATTCAGGGCCTCCTCAAAAATCCCTTCACAACTGGCCAACATAGTGATGCCGACAAAAAGGAAATTCACTATTATTAATCTATATCTTTTCATTATCTTATTCTTTAAATCGTTCATCTGGGTATGCATCAAAGTGCGACATTAAGTCCTAGATTGAAGGTTGAAAAAACCGGATGACTAAGGGAGTTTGAAACTTCAGGATCCATTACCTTATACTTCATATTATCCCATAAAGCTACATTTGCTCCAGTCATGTAAATCCTTAGGTTGTCTAGTTTAAGCTTATTTGTAAGACTTTTTGGAAGTGTATATCCCAATTCCACATTTCTCAGCCTGATATACCAAAGATCCTGGATCCAATAATTGCTTGGTTGTTTACTGACAGAGACTCCATCAACATGCATTCTCGGATAAAGGATCTCTTCGCCATTGGCAACTTTTTCTTCCGTCCATGCTCCCTTATGATGTTCAAAATAATTTTTAATTCCATCATACGCATTTCCATCCCAATCGTAAACACCTCTTCCGGAAAGGTTAAAGCCGTAGTTACTCACCCCATGAAACAATACATTGAAGTCTATCCCTTTAAATGAAACTGAAATATTAGCCGAATAATTAAACTCTGGGACATTGGGAGACTTCATCGGCACCATATCTCTAGGATCAATAATACCATCTCCATTGACATCTTCATATTTAAGATCACCTGGCATGGATACTCCTCCAAGGGTAGTTTGGTCTGCCCAGCTATCTATTTCAGACTGGTCTTGGAAATAACCGAGTGAATTGTATCCCCAGATCGTTCCCCTTCTAAATCCTTCTTGACGAATAGGATAAGCATAATCATCCCCTAAAGAAGCCTCATTGATACTGATCACTTCATTCCTTGCAAAAGAGGCGCTTAATCTGGAATCAATTCTCAGACCAGAGGTAAAAGTTTTTTTATAACCCAATGATGCTTCAAAGCCTTTGTTGGTCATCACACCACTGTTTGTAGGTGGTAGATTAAGCTGGCCAAACATATATTCTGGGATATAACTATTGGTGATCAGTATAGAACTTCTTTTTTCATAAAACACATCTAAATCGGCCTCAAAGCCTCCTACGAAATTTGTTTCAATTCCCAAGTTGGCCTTATTGCTAACTTCCCATGAGACATCTTTATTTGGTACAGAATTCTCATAGACTGGGCTCGGTAATCCCGGAATCCCAGGAATCCCTGCAAAATATCCTCCTCCATTCTGTGTCCAGTCATCCACATAAATAAATCTGGTATTGGAAATTTTATCATTCCCCACTTGCCCAAAAGAGCCCCTGATTTTCAAAAAGTCAATTATCTCTGAGTCTCTTAAAAACTCCTCCTCACTCATGACCCAACCAATTGAAAATGAAGGAAAAAACCCAAACCTTTTCCCTGGAGCGAATTGTTCAGAACCGTTCATCCCAAAATTAAATTCTGCTAGATAACGGTTTTGATACCCGTAAGTAGCCCTACCTACAAGCCCTAAATAATTAAAGGGTACCTGTGTATCTATTACCTTTTGACTTTGTAAATAAAGTAATTGGCCTGTTACATTATGTGAATTAAATTTACGTTTGTAATTTATGGATGCTTGTAAGTCGAAGTTCGTTAAAAAACTTTGGGTGAGCACAGGGATAAGTTCACTATCAGTCCCAGATCCTGGTAAGTAATACACAGAATCCTGCTCTCCAGAAGTGTCTAGCTCAGCTACATATTTTTGATATGTTCTTCTAAAACCATTAATATGCATGGCCCTTGAATCATAGGAGGCCATCACTTTTGCTGTCAATCCTTTGGTGATAAACTTTAGATCCTGTTCAAGGCCAATGGAGGTATTTAAGGTATTTTGAGTGGTGATACGGTAACCTGTTCTATTTAAGTCCCCATACGGACCACTAGTGACTTGTCCTGCTGGATTTAAATCTGCATCTGATATTGATGGTATATCAGCAAAGGCAGCAAGTAACTTATAGTAAAAAGAAGCTGTGGTAGCTGCCGAGCTATTGTCGCCAAAAATAATGGGATCATTCTTGTCTTGGAGAAAACCAGATAAATTTAACCATCCCTTTAGGCCACTATTAATCTGCATCTCTACATTGGCACGGTAATTAAAACGATCAAGACGCTGCTCATTGTCATAGTTATATTCATCCCAACGTTCAGTTTTAAATGGGCCTCCTTGTCTTACATAGCCAACACTTGTAAAATACTTTGTCCTTTTAGTTCCTCCACTAACGTTAACATTGGCTTTGGTCATTGGCACAAAATCGTACATTAATTCTTCATAGAAATTCCTGTCCACATAATATTCCGGGAGGTAGTTGTTTTCATAAGCATTAAACACATCCTCCGTGAAATCTGGAGGGGTATTTCCACCAGAAAACTCATTATGCTGTTCTATTACTGAATTCCTTGTTCGCATATAATCTATTGCCCCCATTGGTTTTGGAAGCCTAGTGGTCTTTTGCAATGAATAGTTTACATTTCCACTAATTTGTGCTTTACCTTCTTTGCCCTTTTTGGTAGTAATCAAAATAACACCATTAGCTCCTCGAACCCCAAAGACAGCAGTAGCCGAAGCATCCTTCAATACGGAGACTGACTCTACATCATATGGATCAATGGTTGCCATTTCTCTTTCCACTCCATCCACCAATATCAGGGGGCTTGAATTGTTCAGCGTAGCCTGTCCACGGATGAGGGTTTGGAAGTTTTCACTTCCCAACTCACCATCCTTTAGCATTACTGTTAGGCCAGGTAGTTTTCCTGCTAAGCCAGCAGTCAAATTGGAAGTGGGAGTCCTAACGATATCATCACCTGAAATAGTAGATATGGCTCCTACAACACTCTCTTTTTTTTGAGCGCCATATCCTACGACTACAACCTTCCCAAGTTCCATAGAGTCCTCTTCCAAACTTAGATTGATAATGGAACTGTTTCCTACTTCTACTCTTTTTCCTTTAAAACCGATATAAGAAAAAATTAAAACATCACCACTTTGGGCCTTTAGATGATATTTTCCATCAATGTCTGTAACTGTCCCTACAACTGATCCTCCATTATTATTTTCAACAATTACATTTACTCCAATCAGGGGCTCTCCTTCTTGGCTTGTAACAACCCCTGTGATTGTACCTTTTTGTGCATAGCTTATTGAACAAGCTATACACCATGTAAGCAGCGTACAGTAAATTTTAATTTTCATGTAAATAGATTATTTGGGTTAAACAAAATTGAAATTTTATAATCGACAGGAACCAATTCACCCAAAAGTCAATTAATTATTTCCTGATATAAACAATATTAAAAATACTGGTAGCGTAATGTATCCTGTTTCCTACTGTATGACTTCCCCTAATTATCATTTTGACAAATAAAAAATAACATAAACATTAATAAGACAATATAAAATTAAAAAAATTTTAAAAACAGCAAAATAAAACATAAATAGCTTAAACATAAATAGCTATAATCAAATAAAATTAGGAATCCTCGACATGGTCCCCTCACTTATTTTTGGGTTTTCAATCTATTGCAGATGGTTTACATAAAAGTTCAAGAGGGCTTACTTTGTAATTATTTTCCCAATTCCCGATAGGTTTTTTAGCAGCAAATTCATTGGGACCAAAAAATCTATCCTTAAACCTATTCATCCAAGAATGGGTCAATTGGATAAGTCGTTCTTTTTCTTCTTTATAGTCGGGATCCTCGAACAAGTTATTCAATTGAAAAGGGTCCTTTTGGCGGTCAAATAGCACGTTGGTAATTTTCAGTGAATCCATGCTCATAGAAAATGTATAATCCTTTGTTACCACCCCACGCCAATTGAAATTATTCTTTCCTCCTTTACTGTATACCCACAAAGGAACTGAATCTACTGCTTCCTCCTCTTCTTGTATAATGGCTTTGGATAGATCTTTCCCATCATATTCTTGACCACTATCAATCCCTAAAATTCCCAATACAGTTGGCAAGATATCCAATGTGCCCATAAGAAGTTGTGTAGATGAACCGCTGATAAGTTTTTCGGGATACTTCATGATAAACGGAATACGGCTAGAATAATCATGCGCATACTGCTTAGGAAGAGTAGCATTATGGGATTCCAGCATATCTCCATGGTCAGCAGAAAAAACAGTAAGGGTATTTCCATCTTCCCCGATGTCTTTTAGTTTTTTCATTAGCATGCCAAACGCTTTATCCACACCGGAAACCATGGCCATATAACCATGGTACATTCTTTTCCTATCTGGGGAAGGATCTAGTCCTGGTCTTAACCTTACAGAATCTCTATTATAAATGGCCATAAGTTCATCCATCGTATCATAGCGATAATGCATTTTACCATCTAAACCTTTAAATTTACCCCAATCGTGAGGGGGGTGCCATGAAACTATTAGGGCAAAAGGTTTATCCTTATCAATCTTGTCCAGAAAGGATAATGCTTGCTTGGTTTGTCCATACACCTCCCATTCATCAAAAAACTCCTTTTTTCCCTCTTCATTATAAAAAAACGCCCTTCCGGGCCTAAAATCTACGTGGCAATTATTCGTAAGAAGAGTTTCAAAACCATATCTCATCTCTCCTTTCGGGATTGGTCTGTCCCGCTCTCCTCCAAACAAGTGCCACTTCCCTATGTAGGCGGTTTGATACCCCTGGTCCTTTAGGATTTCGCCCATTAACTTGGATTGATTGGGTAAAAGAGGTGCATCATTTACAAATGCTCCATTTTTTAGAGGATGCATCCCGCTCAATAGCATTCCTCGGAAGGGGGTACAAACAGGCTGGTTAGAAAAGAAGTTTCGGAATAATACCCCCTCACTTGCAAACTTATCTAGGTTTGGCGTTTTTACCTGTTGATTTCCATACGCTCCTACCATATCATAAGAATGCTGGTCGGATAGTACAATAAGAAGATTGGGTCTTTTCCCGTTTAGTTTACTTTGACGAGCGGTCGAAAGATGAATCACGCAAAAAATCATCCCTAATGATACTATGATATTCCTCATTATATTTAGGTGTTTTGTATAAAGCTTGATCACGGTGATCAGAAAGAGATAATTAAGTAAGCCAGCCTACAATAATATGGGAGTTGCTACTTGGAGAAATCCTTTATACGAAGATTCCGCCAGCGAATTTGTCCTTTTCTACCCTGATGTACCTGCAAACCTATGAACCCATCTTTTCTTTCTTGACTTCTTAGGTTAGCACAAGGAACTCCATTTATCCAAGTCAATATTTGATCTCCCTTTGCATAGATGGTCACCCTATTCCATTCTTGATGGTCAATTATAGCATTTCGAGCCATTTGATGTTCTTTCTCTTTAGATAATGGATATATCCAGCCTCCCATAGCTTCACCATAGATTCCACCTGTCCACTTCCTATTAGTGGTTTCCACTTCACATTGGTATCCGTAGACCTGTAATAAGGAGCGATCTTTTACTATGGGTCTCTCTCCCTTTTCCAGTGGACGAGTATCTGCCCGAAACATCACACCTGAATTACCTAAAACATCCCATTTAAACTCTGCAGTAAAAATAAAATCATCATAAGATGTTTCAGTGACCAAAAAAGAATTAAGCCTTTCCTCAGGATCACAGGTACCCACAATATTTTCATCCTCGACGCTATATATCATTGATCCACCTTTCACACTCCACCCTGTAAGGTCTCGGCCATTAAATAAATCCGTCATAATGATTTTATTAAGATCCGGTTCCGGTTGGGTATTTTCCTGAAGAGCAGCTGGGTTTATATTCCCTGGCCACTTTTGGTTTACTGATTGAGCTATGGCATATTTCGGTGGTAAAAAGATTACATAGCATAATAGGCAAACAAAATATGCCCTAAGTTTAAATATTCTCATTTAATTCAAATTGGTTGATCATGCAATCAATGAAATGCTTATTGATGACAGTCTAAACTATAAATGTATCTCTTCTAAAAAAGATATTAGATATCCTATCCCTTAATTTCCTTGATCAGCGCTGAACCATTTTCCATACCTCTGACCCAGCACTGAGAAATCCCCCTACACCGAAAACGGCTGTAGTTTCAGGATCAAAAGCTACAGGATAACCTCCTACTGGCTGAATATTGATTAAACGACCATTGGGCTTTTGCCTTTCGCAAAGTGCTTCCCATCCCTTTCTTACATGGGACTCATAATTATTATGGTCTAAAATCCCATTATTAATTCCCCAAGCCAAACCGTACACAAAAAATACCGATCCACTAATATCGTCTTGATCAGGATGTAGTGGGTCCAAAAGACTAGGAGCCCATGTTCCATTTACTTTTTGGATACGGATGAGTTTAGCAGCCATTTTCTTAAAAACCCCTATGAAATAGTCCCTCTCAGAGTGGTCTTTAGGAAGGAATTGAAGCACTTCCACAAGTGCTGCCATTACCCATCCGTCTCCACGTGCCCAAAAGACTTTTTGTCCCCCTGGTGACACTTTGCTGATATCTCTTTTATCATGAAAATAGAGGCTATCTTTTTCGGACCAATACCATTCGTGCGACTGTTTCCATTCTTGGATCATATAGTCCAAATATTTCTTTTCTTCTGTTACAGCGCCTAAACCTGTCCACACCGGTGCTGCCATGTAAAGAGCATCACTCCAGTTCCAACGTTCACGGTTATACCTTAATCTTATCTTTCCATCTTCCCCTTGGATGGTCTTTTCAGGTGGGTTTGCCAGAATCCAATCAAATTCACCCTTCAACTTTGAAATGGTCTGGGGATTTTTTGTTAGCTGGTAAATCTTAATATAGGATAACCCAACAGCATGGTCGTCTGCATGGTATTTTCGAGGCCCTATTTTCCAGTTATTTTGTATTCCTACATCTAGGATAGTTTGTAGATAATTTTCGTCTTCAGTGATTTCGTAAAGGTCTGTAAGCCCCATATAATACGGTGCCCAATGCCATTCCAATTCTCCGAAAGGAGCTGGGTTATGGCTTTGCCAGGTTGCTGCTTTTTCCAATCTATCAATGATAACTTCGGGTTGAAAAACATTTTCCTTGGAATGGGTATTTAACCATAACAACCATAATATAAATCCTAGTTGTACGTTCATATTCTTAATTCTTATTTAATCGTTCTCTGATACGTTTTGCAGATAATTACTCCAGTCAGCAGAGGTTTTAATAGTCCCTTCCTTTTCCCAACCATAACCCGCCTTATATTCGACTTTTCCTAAAGCATCTGTAGAAGTAATCAGTAAGGCGTTCCCCTCATCTTTTCGTATGGGCTCAAGTAGCATATATGTACTAATTTTATTAGGGTCCATAACAACACCTGTTCCTACACCAAAACCATCGATGATTTCCCAACAAGTCATATAACCATTTGACAGATCATTTGTCACTTCAGCTTTTCCATCATGTGTAGTAATTCCTATGGCTATGGGTAAGCCTACGGCCAATTTGCCGTTTTTCCAGAAAGTAGAGGCAACAGAATAAAACCGGTCTCCCAAATGGATGGATATCTGCTTTTCCTCCTTGTAAATATCTCCTTTATACTCCCAATCATAGGTCAAAACAAAAATCGTCTCTCTTTTCTTACTTTTGATAATCTTCCACTCGGTATAAGTATTGGAAGTAATCAGCGTATCTTCAATCCATAGGCCCAGTCCTCCACATCCCCGAGAAGATCCAACATGATACGGATCATACCCCTCCCCATGGTCTCGGTGGTAGGAATACTTTGCTTCATTATCTATGTACCATTTATCAATGATAGGATAATCTACCCGCTTGAGCCAACAATCAATCCCGCTATCTTCCGTTCTTTGGCGCATAGTAGGTCCATAGGCCCTGAAGGCTACCAGGTCATTTTCCCAAGCAAAGTCGTCTGCCCGCTCAGGGACATGCCTAGCATAAGTTCTAATTTGAGCCGTGCGATGAACGCTGCATGAGATGAGCAGCAGTACTGTAACTACATTCCCAAGCAGCTGAAATAGAGGTTTTACCATGCTATAGCGAAAAAGTAATTGTATTTTATATTCATTGATCATTTTTTATCATTTCTCTATCTGCCACACTTTTCGGAAACCTATTGAAGCCTAATTAAATTGCATGACAAAGCTACTCCCCTTTATCAAATAAGCCGCTTGCATAAAGATGATTCCGCGATAGTCAGGGGCGATTCTTTAAGGGATAACGACTGTTGAGATTTGCCGGCATTGCTGAAGGTGTATATTCAGCCCCCGTCCCCCGGTCTCCTTGGGGTTTATAATGAGGACTATTGTGCGTACTCTCCGGCCTGTAATTACTTTTTCCACTTTCAGTCTTCCACCACATCAACCATTGCATATCCAGCTCATTGACCTTTTCGGGATATTGACTGGATAAATCACGTGTTTCCATGGGGTCTGTTTCTGTATCATATAATTCCCATCCGTTTCCATCGACTTCCACCAAACTCCACTTATCCGTTCGTATTGCACGGTTATCCATAAATTGAAAATACATAGGTGATTTTCTCTCCCATTCTTCCCCTTTGAGTAAGGCTGCAAAAGACTCCCCTGCCACCACTTTTGTATTATTTTGATCCGTACTTTTTTTATCCATATTGCCAGCGACATCCAAGAAAGTAGGAAAAACATCGATCACATGTAGTGGATCAAAAAGTAAAGTTCCACTATTACGAATTGTTTTAGGCCACCAGGCAATGGCACCGGTTTTTACCCCTCCCCCATGCTGGCTTATTTTATAGAGTCTCCTTGGCGTAACACTGGCATAAGCCCAACCTGTTCCGGGCTGATAGTTTGACCCAATATCACCGGGTAGCACTCCCTTTTGGAGCATAACACTGTCCATCACTGAAAAAGAATCTGTTCCGTTGTCACTAAGGAATATCACCAAGGTATTTTCAGCGAGACCGTTTACTTTTAAACTTTCCATCAATTTGCCTACTCCATTGTCCATGCGCTCTACCATTGCGGCATAAACAGACATTCTTAGGTCCTCCAAATCCTTTTGGGCAAAACTCAAGCTTTCCCATTCTGGAAGGTTTTGTGGATAACCAGGAAGAGGGGTGTTTTCATTGACCAGCCCTATGGCTTTTTGTCTTTTCACACGAGCCTCCCTAATAGCCTGCCAACCTGAAAGATAGGTCCCGCGGTATTTCATAATGTCTTCCTTGGGGGCCTGTAGGGGATTATGGGGGGACTGGTAGCTCAAATAAAGAAAAAAGGGTTGGTCTTTATGGCCTGCCCTTTCATTAACAAATGATACGGCCCGCTCACTAAATTCATCCGTACTGTAAAATTCATTGTCAAAATCTTTATATATTTTTTTGTTCTCCCGATAGTCGGAACTGCCCTGAAAATAGGTAGAATAGCCTCCCAAAAAACCAAAAAAATAATCAAAGCCTTTTTCATTGGGTTCACCATTTAAATGCCACTTACCGATAAGCCCAGTGCTGTATCCTTCTTTTTTTAATTCTTGAGCAATATTCTCCCCATGTTCTATCCCATAACCGACTTTAGGCCACCATTGTCCTGTGAGTAGTGAACTTCTTGAAATCACGCACATTCCTGCATTGTTCATATTGGGAAGCCTCACTCCTTCATTGGCTATACTGTTCAGAAAGGGAGTTTGAATTTCACCGCCGAAACAGCCTAAATCACTATATCCTAAATCATCAGCGACTATTAGAATTATATTGGGTTGTTTTATGGTAATCGATTCTTTCTTTGTACAAGAAAAAAAAACAGGCAGAAAAGACATGATGGCAAAAAATAGGTTAAATGACATGATTTTATTCATTCTATACGTTCTTTTCAATACTATATCTGCCCAAATTTGAGACAGGTATATAAGACTGTTCAACAATTATTAGATTTGATTCCTAATTTGATAAATTCTTTTGAAAGCGTATGTTATATACTTCCTCGGTCAATAAAGTCAAAATAATTTTGTACCGTCTCACATTTATTCTTCTTCAGCATATATGCAGCTGAGTCTGCCATCACTTCAAAGTCGGTACTCAGTACGGATATTTCCATTACTTTTTTCAAAGGGGTTTCATTGTAGGAAATCACACCTAGATCAAGACCTAATCGAAGTTCACTTCCTTTTACTTGTTGTAAAAAGTTAATTAGGTCTGACTCATCTATAATAATATAGGCATCTCCTTTCTGGAACTCCATGTAGGGATATATTTTATCAATTATTTCAGCATCACAGTTTATATCTTTACAGAATTTGGTAAAACCATTTTTAATCTCATTTGGATAAGGATAAAATGGGTTTTCAGGAAACACCAATACTATTTTCTTATATTTTTTTTTATTTATAATTGCAGAGCATAAGGCATAATAGATGTCCCATTTAAAATCTTGGTAAATACATGGTACTAACTCTCCTAATTCTGGAAGGTATTTATCCATTAATAACAATTGTCCTGCAGGCATAGCCTTGAAGTAGTCTAACACTTTGTCAACCACATCCTGTTTATCATTAAAGTGAGGCATGACCACGAAGTGATCATAGATCAATTGATTTTCCTTTAATATTTCGCGTAGGTTATTGGCACTGCAATGATGCACCTTTAAATCCACATGGAAGTCCGCTCCTACAGCATCAACAAATGCGTTAAAAATTTTAAGTTTATAATTGCTCAGCTTATTTAAAACGATTAACACCTTTGTTTTGGACAAATTAACGTTACGAGCTACAAAAAAACCTTTACTCATAACTGAGACAACTATTTTTTTTTCACGTAGGTAATTCAATGTTTTGACAATGGTGTCTTTTGAAAGTCCAGTGATATCTTTTAATTCACTAATTGAGGGAAGTTTTTCTCCAATTTCTAAATCCTTTCTTTCTATAGATTGGATAATTAAATCGGATAGCTGCTTGTATTTTGGGACCCTTGAGGATTCGTATAATAAACTTTCAAAAATTTTTGATTCGCAAATCATGGATATAGTGGGTTGGGTTAATGATAATCATCTCAAAGTATGACATTTTGGACAAGCCTAAACATCAATCCTCGTTTAACAATAGGTAAATTACACTATTGTTTTAAGAGGAGTCACTACTCATTGAATGCCAAATACCCTCACATTAAAATAATAATCAGCTTTACATTCTATTAATTTGGAAAGTAAAAATGATCCTAATCAGGTTATTTTACTTAGTGAGGTTCATCGAATTCTATTAAATAAATTATTAATAATCTAATGAATAATGATATTTTCTAAATATTCAGAGATAAATATAATTATTTCGCTTTTGAATGGTAACCTGTATCCTACTGCTCTAAAAATCTTTAAGAACAGAAAAGTCGATTTAGCCAGTTAGCTATAAAATTAAAAGTACTGTTACCTAAAATAGCACAGAGTTTAGTTTCCAATAACAAATCTCTGTGCTAATGACTTTAATAATTTAATCCATATGGACAGCATACAGTATTTAAAAGGCTTCTTTTAAATACTCTTCCATTAGGTTCGCATCTCCTGCGAACCAATCATTACTATAAATTAATATACCCCCCCTTAAACAAATGATTATGAGATTTTTATCAAAATCACATTTCCCATAATCATTCAACCAGTTTATTCCTCTCCGTGAGGTTTACCTATCGTAGCCAAAATCCCCCCATCCACATATACCACCTGTCCATTGACAAAATCACTTGCTCTTGAAGCCAAAAAAACGGTAGTACCTTGAAGGTCCTCCGGATCTCCCCACCTTCCGGCGGGCGTGCGGTTAATTATAAAATCATTGAAGGGATGCCCATCTACCCTGATAGGAGCCGTTTGGGAAGTGGCAAAATAGCCAGGACCTATGCCATTAACCTGAATATTGTACTTGGCCCACTCAGTAGCCAGATTTCTGGTCAACATCTTAAGCCCCCCCTTACCGGCCGCATAGGCAGAAACTGAATTACGCCCCAGTTCACTCATCATTGAACAGATATTGATGATCTTTCCTCCCCCGTTTTCTTTCATCGTCCTTCCTACCCTTTGGGACATAATAAAAGGAGAAATCAAATCCACCTCTACTACCTTTTTAAAATCCGCGGGGTCCATTTCCATTGCTGGAACTCTCATTATAATACCTGCATTATTTACTAAAATATTGATAGGACCATATTCTTTTTCAATTGACGATATATTTTCATCCACTGCTTTTGAATCTGTCACATCAAATAAATACCCCTTGGCTTCAATTCCTTTTGCAGCGTACTCTTTAACGGCATTATCTATCTTCTCTTGATTGATATCATTGAACAATAATTTAGCCCCGCTTTTAGCTAAAGCCGTAGCCATGGCCATCCCTAATCCATGCGTAGCACCGGTAACCATGGCCACTTTTCCCGTTAAATCAAATAACTCTTTCATTTTATGCTTTTATATAATTAGTAGTATACAAATCAAATTATATTCTTTCCCTCTAGTGAAGTTGTAAATACGGTATAGAGATAGTACCCCGTTTTCTTTTTTAGGCTAAAACTTCTTGTATCCCTTGCAGCTTTTATCGGCAGTCAATGTATGATCCTTGTATTTCATTTGATTTCCTTCTCCAATATAAAGCTCTACCTCCTCCTTTGCATCATGCATCGTAATGCGGACAACGCCAAACCTTCCTACAAACTGGAGATCGATTTTATGATTAATATAAGATGCCGCAGCATTGTCCTGCGAAATGATATAATCTGTTATTACCTTATTACCGACATGAGAAATAACCTTTACCCCTATCGTTTTTTCTCCATCTTGTAATGGTTGGACATTTTTAACACTTGAGGACTTATTGGCAGATGGTTCAAAAACAGACATATAAGGTCTTGCCCAAGCCTCTCCATTTTGTCGGATAGCTATAAGTTGTGTTTTTTTGTCTATGTAACCATTTTTTGCCTCGCGTGTTGGGGGGGCAAGAGCCTGGGTGAATTCCCTTTCTACACCTCCCGCCACAAACATGTGCATGTACTTCCTATTATAGTTGACATCAAACCGAATTTTTACGGTTTCCGACGTAGGATCGGTCACCTTAGTATCTTCAAAATAACGCCATCCTGGAGATCGAACTACATCCCCAATATCATTTTGATAGCGATCTGTTTGTTTAAGGCTCAGTTTTTCATTATCTGTATCCCAGATATAGGTCTTATCTCCAATGTTATGGTAAATGTAATCGTGGAAATTATTGTTCTCTTTTGATTTTGAACGAAAAACATCTAAATAATACCCAGTGGTAGCACTTGTTCTAATAGTGCTCAGTGTTCTCTGCTGCAGGGAGTGATTCACCGAATCATCCAAAAATTGGGTAGCAAAACTGAAGTTATCACTTATAGGATCTTCCAGATGCTTTGGTTCAGCCGCAATATTAAGGGTGGTATTTTGCCAAACATTTGCCTTTCCTTTCCATGAACCTTTATCAAGACCGTGAGAAGTACCATTGACAATCACTGTATTATTCCCAGCATATAGCCTAAAGTAATGCTCATGCAATGGGATTTGTCTTTCAGCCACAGTTGGTGGAAGCCCTGCATTGGGAGCCATTACATATCCAGCGCCATAGAGTTCCATGGTGATACCCGTAACGTGGGAGTGCACATAATGTGCTCCTCCAATAATCCCACATAGACCATAGAGTAAATTATTTTCTTTGACATAATTTCGCTGAAGTGCTACTCCTGCATGTTCAATAATCACTGTAGGTTTTTGAAAATCAATACTATCATCTATATTATCGGGAATGGGTACACCCCAAAAAAGCTGAAGTTCTTCATAATTGTTAAAAGTATTCCCTGTTATTCTTGGTCGGTACCCTCCTTCAATTTCGTAAGCCTGCTTTAAGGCAATTTTAGCTTGATTTGTCAAATTGTCAAACCCTCTCCTATTAGCAATATCTAGAGTGTACCTATATAACTCTTGGGTACCATCATTATTTCTCTTGGAGTCTCCAAATCTGACAAACCTGTGATCTGGATACCGAAGGTTATCGAACAAAAAGCTTCCGTTAAAAATTTGTTTATACTCCTTTGTTACATCCATTTCAGGAAAATTTCTATCGACAATGTTCAATACCAGCGTAACCAATGGCATAAAACTATAGCTGGTTGACTCGGGCCAGATTCCTTGTTCACCGAACATGGTCAAAATGGTGTGCTTAAATGAATTCTGATGGGCCGTTCCTGTCTCCCAAAACACATTAAACAATCGCTCTCTTTCTATATCATCCTCAACACATAATATTCCATACAATACTCCAGGGGCTGTCAATATGGGATGGTTGGAAATATACTTTCCATGGGTGTCCTTTTTTCCATATTCCTGTAAAGTATTGCCCACCATATTTTCAATTGACTTTTGGGCTTTATCATTATTGAATGGAATTCTCTTTCCAAGTTCTCTATTGTATACCGAGGCTTGACTTTTTTTAAGGTAATTGTAAATAAAATCGTAGGCCAAAGCAATATGATCATAAGTAGTTCTAGGGTCATAAAATGCATTCCCAGCAATAGTAGTAGTCATAGGGGTTTTTGAACCTAATTGTTCAAAATAGACTTCCAGTATATCTGCTGCAAACATGGCATAAGTTTCATCCTGGGTCAGAAAGTAAAGCATACCCGCTTCGGAAGCAATTGACAACACTTTGTTGTGAGCGGCAGCAGGTTTATCGGCTTTAGGATCAGCAACTTGATGATCACTCTGTGCAAATGAAGGAATGGAGTCCAGTATGGCTTCGGGATTGCTTTGATGAAGAGACAACTTTTTATCCACTCGATGATGTAGTTGATCCACAATACTTTCGGCCCAATCATAATTTTCAATAAGATTAAGTACCTTCTCCCTTTCTTCCTGCGTAATCCAGATGGTGGGATGTTGTAGGGATTGAGCCTTAACAACACTTACCCATAGACTTAACAATAGGAAAATTATACTTTTCCTTAATCGAACATTCATATTTAATTTAATTATCAGATTCAACATAAAATTCTTAAAAAATACTAATTGGGAAACTAAAGAATAATGGAAGGATATAAATTGGCTAGAGTTATTTAGTTCAGTCAATTCATATCCTTCCAAATTTTACCTATACCCATTATTCGTAGGGTCGGACTCAAGTAAAATTGGGTTAGTTTGAAGCTCCTGTAAGGGAATTGGAAGTAATGTGTGATATGGTTTTATATTTTCATTAGGTTTCCAAAATCGATATTCAAGATTTTTGACAACATCCAATAATATACCCCACCTAATAAGATCATACCTTCTGTGCAATTCTCCTGCTAATTCCCACTTTCTTTCGTCATAGATTACCTCTCTAAATTCTTGTTGCGAAAGCCCTTTTAACTCCCACTCATCCCGTGTTGCATAAGCGCGTTCCCTAACCATATGAATATATTGATAAGCATTTTCAGGCCCATTTAATTCATTTTCACACTCTGCTGCCATTAAGTAGACATCTGCTAGTCTAAAAATCAGCCTATTATCCGAATGGTTGAACCGTGGCGAAGAATCCAGATCAAGATTCATAAACTTTGGCATGTATGGAAAAACTAATTCAAAGCCTAAATAATTATCCATTACATTCATTGGTCTTCTTAGGTCATTCTTTGGAAATTTTTCAGCGAAATCCTTTGATGCTATTTGCAGTCCTGTTCCATTAAATGCTTGACCATTTTCAGCCAATGCTTTCGCCAAAGCATCCCTTTCACTGGTATTGGCCGGTTCGTCTCGCAACCTTGGGTTAAACATACTAGGTCTCCAATTACCATTTCCCGCAAGTTGTGGAACCCCAACTTCAAATTGACCAATTATATCTTTTGCAAAATCCAAAGACCAAATTATCTCATCATTATATTCTTGCATCGGGTCAAAAACATCTGCATAGGTAGGCATCAGTTGATGGGAGGATTGGTTAATGATCTCCATACATTTGTTTAAGGCATCTTCCCATTTATTTTGTTTCATATATAATTTGGCCATCACAATTCCAGCAGCCCATTTTGAAGCCCTTCCATTTTGTATTTCTGGGATTTCATCTCTTCTTGGCATGTTTTCCTGCGCAAATTGTAAATCATTCAGTATTGCCTCTATAATCACATCCTCATCTGTCCTACCCAATTTTTTTATTTCCTCTATATTAATGTTCTGGGTATAATATGGGGCATCCCCCCACAGGTTAGTGATATGCCAATAAGCCAATGATCTAAGAAAGAGTGCTTCTGCAATTATATCAATTTCAACTTGATCAGAGATTGCCTCATTACCTTCTACTTTCTCTATTATAATATTGGTATTCAAGACAATTTTATAAAGGTCTCTCCAAGTATCTGCAACACTCATTTTCTGAATAGAAACATCTGCCAATGCCTCATTCATGGTATAATTCCCTATTGGCTCAACAAAATCCGCTACCCTATTGGGTTCTATAATATCAGCTCCATTATCATAGAAATGATCCAAGCCTACTTGTCCATAAAGAGAATTATTTTTTAGAATGGCATATACTCCTGTAATGGCTTGCCTTGCATCTGCTTCAGAACTAAAAAAATTCTCTGGCGCTATTATATCCTTAGGCTTTTCCTCTAAAAAGCCCTGACAACCAAGGTTGAGGAATATTAAAATATGATATATTATTTTATTGATTTTCATAATTTTAATTGTTTAATAATTGACAATCTTAAAAAGTTACGTTAACACCAAGTGTTAAAACTCGTGGATTGGGGTATTCCCCATTTGAAAATCCTTGTGCGATATTTCCGACACCTGACGTACCATATCTACTTGTCTCAGGATCAATGAGTCTAAAACGCGATGCCAAGAACAGATTGGAACCAGAAAAATAAAATGACATTCTGTTTACACTATCCCATCCCAATTTTTCAACTGGTAAATTATAAACCAAGCGTACTGTTTTGAGTCTTAGATGAGAGCCATCTTCCACATACTCCGAATTACTGGTGATAGAAGTTACCGCATCAGAGCCAGCCCTCGGAATATCAGAAGTTGGATTTTCGGGAGTCCATCGGTTTACCATTTCAGCATATTTAGGCACCTCTCCCCTTGTAAAATAGCTTCCTCTTGTCCTTAAATTATACACCTCATTACCTACAGTTCCTTGGAAAAAAAATGAAAACTCAAAATTCTTGTATGTAAGTGAATTTTCAAATCCAAAAATCAAATCTGGTTGAGGACTACCTAACACTACATTATCTTCTGTTGAAATTATACCATCACCGTTGAGATCTTCAAATTTAGGTCCGCCGACTACTTGAGAACCCATTCCAGATTCATCAATTTCTTCTTGACTTTTCCAAGTCCCCAGATACCTCACTCCTGTGAATACAGGAGCTGGTTCACCTACAATGATCCGTGTATTACCCGCACCTAAAATTTCATCCACAACCACATCTATAAATTCACTTCCACCCAAATCCAGCACCTTGTTCTTATTGGAGGATAATGTAAGAGTAGATCCCCAGTCAAAGTCCTTCTTACTAAGATTAGTAGATTTTACCAATAACTCCCAGCCTGTATTTTCTAAAGAGCCGATATTTTGTAATTGACTTGTAAAACCAGTTTGCTTTGGTATTACTACTTCCAATAACAAATCATTAGTTTGCTTATGGTAATAATTAAATTCAGTAAAAATTCTATTTTTAAATAAGGACGCTTCCAGCGCGATATCCAATTGTTTAGTAGTCTCCCATCTTAAACTTGGATTGGCTGGTCTTCCCAGAGTTACACCAGGATTTTGAACCCCATTGTATGTAGTGCTTGCCTCTGTCATTAAAGCCAAAGTTCTATAAGAGTCAATCCCTTGACTTCCAGATCGACCAAAACTTGCCCTTAATTTCAAATCATTAACAAAATTCGCTCCATCCAAAAAATCTTCCTCTGAAATCTTCCATGCACCTGCAATTGAAGGATAAAACTCATATTTATTCCCAGGGGCAAAACGTGAAGACCCATCCGTTCTTCCTACTAAAGTCAGTAGGTACTTATCCTTGTATGAGTAATTTAATCTTCCAAAAAATGATGCAATCGCAAATTCATCATAGCCACTCCCAATCACATTTCTAACAGGATCAGATCCTAGACCTAAATTATTAAATCCAGTTGCATCACTTGTAATTCCGTATGCCTCTGCAAAAACTTCTTCTGAAGTAAATTTTTGAAAGGATGCTCCAACTAAGGTTGTAATATTATGATCTTTTCCAATATTAGATTGATATTGAATAGTATTTTCATTGTTCCACCCCATACTGGATAAGGCGCTTACCCTTGCATCCCCATCTTGTCCTACTTCAAGATAGTCAGGTCTTTGACTGGAATTAAATACATTGGTTTTCGTATTGTTAATTTCAGGGCTATACGTTGACCTAATCAACCAATTCGAATTTGGTTTGAATTCCAAATATATAGTTCCCAGTAAATTGTTGGTATAGGTTTCGTTGGTGTTTAAGCGAGCATTCGCAAGTGGATTGGAAAATGGAGCACCAACAACTTCGTTAAAACCATTATACGACCCATCTTCATTATAAATAGGTTGAGTTGGAAGAATAGAGAGCAACCCACTATAGCCTACAGTTCCATTATCTTGATGGATCCTGGAATAATTCAATCTAAAACCAGTATTTAATTTATCGCTTAATTTTATATCTAGATTAGACCTAAAAATATGTTTTTCAATACCAGAGTTTTCAATCAAACCATCTTGATTAAAATAATTTAAAGAATTATAATAGTTTATCTTTCCATTTTCAGAAGCACCTGAAACTGAGATATCACCATTATAAATTGCGGCAGGATCAATTAATAAATTAAACCAATCATTATCTTGGTAACTTGATGGAGGATTTGGAAAGGGCTCTGCCGCCGAACGGAATCTGGCGTCTTCATTTGTATACTCAATTTGGTCAGGCTGAGAAAGGTATTCAGGACGTTGAGGCACTAATTGAGCACTGGTATAAAACCCAATATTAACTTGAGGTTTCCCACCAGTAACGGTACCACTTTTTGTTGTCACTAAAATAACACCATTTGCACCCCTTGAGCCGTAAATTGCAATGGAAGAAGCATCTTTTAAAATTTCTATTGATTTGATATCATTGGAGTTCAAATTGTTTAAATTATAGTCTTGCCCAACAATTATTCCATCAATAACCCAAAGAGGCTCATTACTGCCCTGAATAGAATTGCCCCCACGTACCCTAATTGAAGTACCAGCTCCAGGAGCTCCGCTAGTTTGGGTAACTTGAACTCCTGATGCACGGCCTTGTAACACCTGATCAACCCTTGAATTGGGATTGTTTTCTAATGCTTTGGTGTCCACTGTTGAAACAGAACCGGTTAAATCGGACTTTTTTGATGTTCCATATCCAATTACAACTACCTCATCTAATTGTTTGATATCAACCTCTAACTCAATATCAATTATAGTTTTATTTTTTACTTCTATTTCTTGGGAAAGGAAACCTACAAAGGATATCACTATGCTTGCGTCTTCAGATACCATTAAACTATAGTTACCATCTAAATCTGTTATCGTGCCATTTGAGGTCCCTTTTTCTAGAATTGTAACCCCAGGCAGAGTAGTACCATCTTGTGCAGAAATTACTTGACCGGAAATTTCAATCTTATTGTCTGCTATTTTAAAGACCTCAGCAAATAATTGACTCATTGTAAGTGTCTCTAATAAGATCAACACAATAGCAATTTTTGTTAAGGGTATTATCTTTTGTAAATTTTCACATTTCATGTTAAGGTTATTTTGTTCGTTGTTAATTGAGTTTTTTATCGGAATCCTATAATCTCATTTCATCCAAAAGTTTGTTAGCTGCTATTAATTGTTATCATATTTTGGGTTATTAATGTTCTTCAAGTTGTTTGTCATAGATGTATGTATCCACGACACCACCCTGTTGGTGACAACTAAAATTGATAACTTCATGCTTAAAAAAAGTTTTAAAAAGAGGTAAAAAAGTCCATTTCTTTAGCTAACAAACTCATGTAAAAGGATTTACTCAAGTTATTCACCACCTACAATGGTGGGAAATTTCAAATTTTGAGAAGCAAAACAAATACGCTTTCTTCTCTTATAAAAAAAGGTAAACCCAATAGAGCTTACCTTTTTTAAAATGAATGTATCTAATTTTAGAATGGTTGATACCTGACATAACCATTAAGCTGATGTCCAATACCATTTGTGAAAATAAAATTATGGAGTGCAACTGAAGCACCTTTGGATGAACTAGGCATTGTGGTGGGAGTGGTTCCTCCTCCTACTCTAGCTATACTCGTATTTATTCGGATTTCCTGGTTAAAAAGTCTTTTGTTTATCTCCACTACGCCAGTATCTCCTGGCACAAGTGACTGATAGTAAAGATGAAAATCATTTTTAGGGATATCAGTTTGACTTAAAGACTCATCCAATATATGATATCTGAGCACATGCTCCAAACGGTCTGGACTTATTGATTCAATGGGTGTATTGCTATCCCCTGTCATATTTGCGATCAATTGTCCTCCCCCATTAAATGCACTATTTCTTAGCAAAAAATAAGTTTGTTCCGAATTAGGATCATTGTATAACTCCAGCAAGCCCGTGTGTTCGATAGCTTCCAACATATACTGGAATTGAGGAATACCGTCATCATCATTATAAGTATCGTCATTATTTATCATCAACATCCAGTCATAGGCAGTCATACCTGTTGGGCGGTTTCCAAAAGGTTCTGGCACATACTCCCACTTTTCCTGTAAAGCCAAGTCACAACTTGTGGTAATAATTATCATAAATCCTACCACAAAAATATTTATTGAATTTCTTATGAATATCTTCATTTTTTCAATGTGTTAAGGTGAATTAATATCCTGATGTTTGAGTCAAGTTTGGATTATCCACTAGGTGTTGAAACCAAATTGGAAACAAAAGTGTCTCCGTAGTCTGACCGTTAATTGGGCCCATTACCTCCACTGCTTTATTTGTCCTAATTAAATCCCACCACCTTTTTCCTTCGGCCAGTAGTTCAAACTGACGTTCATCAAGAATGGTATTATGAAGCTGTTCTTGCGTTTGAAAATCAGCTATTGAAATCCCTGGTAAATCACGAGCACTTCTAATTCTGTTGACCAAATTAACGGCTTCATCAGAATTTCCAAGCTGTAATTCCGCCTCTGCCTTCAGTAGTAGCATTCCTGCATATCTATAGACTACTATATCCACGTCATCTTCCGATCCTGCATAATTACTTAGATTGTATTTTCCATATCTTCTATCTCCTATATCTTTAATACTTTCTATTAATTGCAAGTACCTATGGTAATCTCCATATATGGTATTTCCAGTTTCTTCATCTACAGTAGAAGGTGTATAATTCGGGTATTTTGAGACCCAGGAAATCGAATCTATCGGGAAAGTTTCAATCCATTTTTCTTCTAGCTCATTTGAAACTACGTAACTTGGAACTCCGGGCCAAAAAAGTGAATAAATACCTCCTTCTCCTGGTTCTTCGTCTTGGTTAAAAACAATTGAGAATATCAATTCTGGCCCGGTCTCTTGCGGAGTTGTAATTCCTGACCTTTCTGGTTCTCTTCTGAACAAAGAGTGAAATGCTTCTGGATTAGTCACTAGAGAAAACTCACCCAATGCCTCCAATTTATCAAGTGCTTCTTTTGCTAGGGCATATTCTTTTAAGTGCATATATACTTCGGCCTGTAAACAATAAACACTGGACAAGGAGAACTTAAACCTATCTTTAATATTGGGGATTAGTTCTTCCGCTTTTAACATGTCAGGAATTATCACAGTGTTCATAATTTCTGAACCGGGTGTCTTGGATCGAAAAATATCATCATTAATCCCTGTGATCAAATCTAGGTATAATGGAACATCACCATATGCTCTGATAAGATCAAAATAAACAAAAGCACGCAATGCATGTGCTTGTCCCAATAGCGGGTCTGTATTACCTCCAGAGATGTTTGGAATATTTTCTATTGCAAGGTTTGCCCTTAAAATCATTTGATAAAAAGCTCCCCAACTTGAATAGCTAGATCTTTGATCAGTCAAGTTGTTTGACGTCAATTCCAAAGATTCAGGGTTTTCTGCAGATCCAAAAGCATCAAAATTGTCAGACCTCATCTCTCCCCATAGGAAGTACCTTCTACTATATGCTCCCTGCATCGCATCATAAATACCTGCTACTGCCGCATTGGCATCAGCTTCCGAGTTCCAGAACTGATTTTCACTAATCGAACTCTCCGGCTCTACCTCCAAAATGCTATCACAGGAAATCATAAATGTTATGGTTATTGCAATGGTCAATACCCATTTTATATTATTGAAAGTTTTCATATTTGAATTCTTTATTTTTTCAATCAACCTAGATTTTAAAATGTAATATTCAGCCCCATGATATACTCACGGTAAAGTGGATACCTTAAATTATCCATTCCGGGCTGCAAAGCATTACCCCTTGTTCCGAGTTCAGGATTATATCCTTCATAATTTGTCCAATTCAACAAATTGTTTCCCGAGGCATAAAAGGATACATTTGACAAGAAGCTTACTTTATCAGTAATAGAGCTAGGAAGGGAATAATCGAACCTGACTGATCTTAGCATTATAAAATCCGCATCACTTACCCAGAAACTATTGGGACCAAGATTATTCCTCGAACTACCAGCAGATGCTAAAGTTGGATATTTTGCGATATCTCCAGGTTGGTACCATGCTTCATCGATTCTTTCTGGGCCAGGTAAAATTGTTCTGACCATTCTTTGGTTACGCGTTTCATCATATTCCCGATAGATATCATTTCCAAAATTATAATCTATCATAACTGAAAGCTTGACTCCCTTATAAGTAAATTCATTATAAAACCCTCCAAAAAAACTAGGAATTCCATTGCCTATTACCGAACGGTCATTATTAGCATCGATATTAAAGTCACCATTTAGGTCTTTCCAATGCACGTCACCTCCCCTTAAAACGCTATTACCAACAGATAATTGATTTACATTACCTGAATAGGCCTGTCCGTTCAGCTCGTAACTAAGGAATCCACCTTGCTCATCAAAAATTGGTGTCAATTGATTTCCCGCATCATCAAAAGCATTGGATTCGTCATATGGAAAAACCCCTAAAGCAGTATATCCCCAGAAATCTCCAATTGGTCCACCTTCTCTAATGATATAATTTCCCTGAATAATTTGACCATCCTCTTCAGCCAAATCTAAGATTTCATTAGTATTGGTAGAAATATTAAAACTTGAATACCATTTGAAATCAGGTCTGTTCATGACATCTCCACTGATGGTAAATTCAATTCCCTTATTTTTGATCTCACCAATATTATTTCTAATGCTGCCAAAACCTGTCTCTTCCGGAAGTGGAGTATTATATAGTAAATCAGAAGTTAGTTTTTCATAGTAATCCACGCTAGCATTGATCTTTCCATTAAAAAGACCGAAATCAACTCCCAAGTAGGACTGTTGTGTGGTTTCCCATACAAGATCTTGATTTCCAAGTTGGGTTAATGCAATGCCATTCTGGCCATTATAAAAGAATCCGGGAGAATACAATGATCTACTGTCAAAGTCTCCTATCCTCTCATTACCATTTTGAGAAATCCCTGCTCTCAACTTAAAATCTGACACGATCTCCGACAGAGGCTCCCAAAACGTTTCATCACTCATTCTCCAACCAACGGATACACCTGGAAAAACCCCATATTGATTCGCAGAACCAAAGCGTGAGGATCCGTCTCTTCTTACTGTTGCACCAAAAAGATACTTACTCTTGTAATCATATGTCACTCTCCCAAATTGAGACAAAATAGAATGGGCTGTGGCTGTGGTTTGCGTATTTGCGGCATCAAGTTCAACAACATTATTGAATGTTCTTACTATATCATTATTAAATTCAGTAGAGCGAAAACGAGCATATTCGTTCTTCCATTTTTGTACCTGTATACCTAATACCCCACCTATATTATGTTCACCAAAACGTTTCTTATAGGTTAGATAATTTTCTTGTTGAAGGCTGTAATTTAATCTTGTTATTTCTGACCCAGCGGCAGCCCTCCCCAATGGTTGCACTACTATTGGATCAAAATCATTATCTCGTCGAAGTTCCAAAAGCACCCCTAAAGTGGATTTAAATTTTAATGAAGGCAATATATCCAATTCTAAAAAGCTAAAAATTTGCCCATCATAATCTCTCCTTTTCCTGACGGCGAACAATGTTTCAGCCAGTACATTTTGCTGACTAGAAGTTTGTGGAACATATGTACCATCAGCATCTTGAGAGGGAAGATAGGGGAAATGAGTGGACAATTGATTGAATACAGCCCCTTCATTCAGTCCATTCCTTTCCGAATAGGAGGCCAAAATCCTAGTTCCTGCCTTTATTATTTTTGAAGCTTTAAAGTTCAGGTTTAAAGTGGTATTGACCCTTTGAAAATTGGAGTTTTTTACTACTCCTTCTTGATTCATAAATCCAGTATTCCAATAAAAGTTAGCGTCATCCTTTCCTCCACTCAATGAAAGTCCAACCTGATCACGAACCCCGACTCTTGTGATCATTTCTTGATAATCATAATCCTGATTGAACAAGGTAGACAAAGAATCAGCTGGAGGCCCAGGATTTACAGCATCATTTCCAGTTCTAGCAATTTCATAAATTCTTGCTTGACGCGTGTTGGACACTGGTATCTTTGAAGACAATGCACTGTAACTGCGGACGTAATTTGCATCAATTTTCGTTTCTCCTGATTTCCCTTTTTTGGTGGTAATAATAATTACTCCATTTGCTGATTTTGATCCATAGATCGCCGCAGAAGCCCCATCCTTAAGAACCTCTACAGATGCTATATCATTTGGGTTTATATTGTTAATATTGTCCAACTGTTGTCCATCTACCACATATAAAGGCCCGGTTCCACTGTTCAATGTAGAGGTACCCCTTATTTTAATATCAGGAGCCTCACCTGGCCCTCCATTGGCAGTAATGGATACCCCGGATAATCTTCCCCTCATTCCTTCAAGGGCTGTGGTAGGTGTGGATTGTTCTAGTTGATCTGATTTAATAGATACAACTGATCCCGTTAAATCTCTTCTATTTTGCTCACCGTACCCTACCACTACAACTTCATTCAGTTGAGACACATCCAAATTCATGGTAAGGTCAATTCTTGTTCTATTTCCAACTTCAATCTTTTCTTGAGAATAGCCAATAAAAGAAAATACCAAAATATCTGAAGGGCTTGCGTTTATCTTGTAATTACCATCAATATCCGTGGCTGTTCCAACTGTGGTTCCTTGCACCAAAACAGTTACCCCTGGCAAGGCTCCACCATCTTCTCCGGAGATAACAGTCCCTGAAATTGTAGTTTCTTGGGCCCAGACAAAAGTATAGCAGAATAATGCTGCCAGTGTTACCCATATTTTTTTCTGTAAAATTTTATAAATCATCATACTATCATTTAAAATTCTTTCTTTAATCACTTTAATAATAACCTTTGCTAGGTTATATCAATTTGGGTATTAGGTTATGTTAGGTTTATTCTCATGCATATAGTTTTTAAATGTTATAATATTCAGATTAAGGCTGCAGGATAAGGTTTACTCTATTAATCAAGACCCATTATTTTTTCATATAATCCTTATAAAGTCTTAAGAGTGCCACTTGAAATTTCAACTGTTAATTTCAAGCAAATCTTTATTTTAAAAACTGATGAATTAGTTTTTAAAATAAAGATTTGCTTTTTGGTTATGCTTTGAATCACTTAACAACTAGATAATAAATCATTATCGTTGATGTTGTTTCTTTCATCCAATTTTAAATTTTTTAATAAAAATAAAATCCAGAATACAGGTAATATTGTACAAAAAGGATCTAAATCAACTTTTCAGGCCATTTTTCAAGAAATTTCAGGTCAACCAGGTAAAATATTACAGACTTAAAAATTAGGCTTAACATTAGATTAGAATTTCACGAGGTAAGGTAATTACCACAGATATAAATCGATAAAAAATGAATTAAGAGATAAGCCTTAAATTCCAATAAAATTAAATAAGGTTTAACTCTTGATTGCTCAGAATTAGTTTAAAAACATTAAAAGCAATGATCGTGATCCAATCATTTTAACAAAAGAAAATAAAAATAGCCCTACATCCAATCAGACTAATTATATAAATATTCTAGCCTAAATTTATCAATCGTTTATAATTATAGTTAACTCAATATGGTTTATCCCTTTAATAAAAAATACCGTAATTGGTAGAGCCTCTACCCCTGGAACCATATTAAAAGTCCGGTTTGTTGTTAAAGTGTCTATTTTTAAAGGCACATTTGCCGAAATGAGAACTTCCCCCTTTTCTTTTTGAATGGCAACAGAATTTTTGTTAGGTTGATTGACCATTTCTCCCGATGGTGAAATAATGGGAATCACAAAAGCTGTTTGTCCGGTAATAGCCTTAGGAGTCTTTGCAGTAATCTTTATTAAGTCTTTGGAGCATCTGTAGACTAGCTCAAAATCGGCTGCGGTGTTTTCTACAGTTTCCCTTGCTTCATTTTTTAGTTTGACATTACCTGAAATCTGAATCTCTCCCATCTTGTCTTCAGTGCTGAAACTTGCAGAAAGATCATATAGATTGGTATACCACACACCATTTTCATAAGTTTCCAATCGGGGAGTCAACGCAATGTCTCTTCCTGGTGCAGGCTGTTGGTTCAAGGGTTCCATCATTTTATAAACCGCCATACTTGCAGCACATAAAAGTCCTACTTTTTGATGGTATAGAATCCCCAAAGAATTACCTGTTGCCTGGCGAAAATCTTCTTTATGATAGTATTCTGCGTCATATGCTGATATGGTCCCTCTCCAGTTGCCCCTGGAAAAAAGCACTGTATCCAGCTCCTTAAAATACCTTGTACCATCTGCTTTTTCGCGAGGAAGTAAAGTTTTTTTATTGATTTCCGGCAAATGTCCCCATTGGTCCAGAACCGTTGCAAGAGATTTGGCATGTGTAAAGGTATGGTGTAAGCAAGGTTTGATCCCATGGGAAAGGTAATGTGGCCCTCCATGCAATAGTCCTTCCGAGGTGCATCGCTTAAGCAGTTCCGTATTTTTTATAACTGCAGTGCCAAATGCTGGATTAAATCCAGCCATCATGCTGAAAGCCGGCTGGCATCCATCACAAGTCCTACTGCCCCAATAGGTCCATTTAAACATTCTTGTCCCCCAACTATTGTCCCAGCCACCATCGGGGAGCATGAATTCCAAATGGCTTTCTAAGGATTTTTGCAATAGTACCAACAGTTCTCGGTCCCCAGTATGAAGGGCATACATTACGATACTGTTCAAGGATTCCTCCACATTGTACCCTAAATCCACTCCCGGCAAGCCCTTAGCACTTTTCTTGTGCGCTGATGGTTTAATTTCTCCATACAGCAAATAATTAGGTTGAGTAAAATAATGCTTTACTTCAGCTGCCAGTTTTTGGCTTCTAGCAGTGTACTTCGGCTCTTCCAAAAGTTCACCAACCAAATACAGGGCGTAAATATTCGTAGCTCCATAATTGACATTGGTTGCATCGATGGTTTCAAACTTTTCATATATAAAGGCTGCTGCTTTGCCCAGTCGCTCCTTCCATGCCCCGTAGCGATTGGTATCGAGTAAATCACCATGGTATTTTAATGTCTCGGCCAACGCTATGGCACCAAAAACCGTTGTACCATTCCATGAATTTGGATTCAAATCATTGGTCCAGCTACCATCGGGCAAGGTCACATTTTTACTCCATTCCATGACGGCTATTCCTGCTTCCAAATACTTCTCCTTACCAGTGGCTTTGGCCATATAAAAGAAAGGATATACAGCATCGGAAAACCTGGCATGAACGACATCGCAGGCGGGGCACTGCATCATACCATGGATTTCAGGGTCAGAAGGTTTAATGATCAACTGACGAATCATCCCGTCACACCAATCTTTTAATAAACCATAGGCTAATGCTTTATATTGTATGGACTGTTCTATTGCTCCATTTTTATTAAACAGAACATTGTCGAATGGCATCATACAGCCCAATCCTGCCAGAGAGGAGCTATGTAAAAAATCACGTCGATTCATTTCTTTAGTGTTTTTGGATATTCTTTACTTAAGTTTCATTGATCAAGGAGCACCTCTACCAATTCACTGGGCTTATACCCTATTCGGTGAGCTTTTACCATTATTTTAGATCCATTGGGGACTTTTATTGACCCATGGTATAATCTCCATACTTGAGATTTTCGACCTTTTTTGTCCATTACTTTATAAGCGATAGAAGCTCCTTCTGTGTTGTTACTCATCCTAATTTCTCCATTTTCCACTTTCACCAAAGGGGCCTCTGTTTTTGGTTGAGTATTTTGGCCCTCCCAAAGCTGATTGATCAATTGATTTTCAGGTAAATTTGGCTGGTCACCGATTTCCTGTATCCACCTATCCAGTTCATGACTCAATATCTGGAGTTTATCCTGGTATTTTGGGTCTTCCGCCAGGTTATTGAGTTCATGAGGATCCGTAACACAGTCATATAATTCTTCTCTGGGTTTGCTTTCGCGGAACCATTGGGCTTGAACAGGATCTAATTCTCCTGCTTTCCTTAACCTCAACATTTCCTTCATAGTAGGGATTTCCTCCCGATAGGATATGGGAAGGTAATACCCTTGATGTGGGCGAAAATTTCTAATGTATTTATACTGCTTATCCCTTACCGCGCGAATAGCATCCGTATAGGCATCGAAGCGGTCTGCTGCAGCATGGATAAATTGTCTTTCCTCATTGGCCTGATAATCTCCCAAAAAAGCCCTTCCGTGCATATAATCCTTTGGCGCTACGCCCACCAAGGACAATAGGGTGGGGGCAAAATCAACAAAGCTGATCAGTTGATTATCTTCTGAGCCTGCCCGGCGAGAATGGGGGAAACGGATGATCATTGGAGTATTCAGTCCTGAATCATAAATCAGCCGTTTTTGCCGGGGTAATGGACCTCCATGGTCACCATAAAAAAATATAATGGTATTTTCCAGCAATCCATCTTCCTCCAATTGTTTTAAAACGGCCCCCAATTGCCGATCCATCTCAGAGATATTATTATACATTTTCCACATATCCCGCTTCACAACAGGGGTGCTAGGTAAATATGGGGGAATAGGAAATTCAGTATCCTTGCTGATGTGAACAGGTGTTTCTTCTTCGTCCATTCTACCATCAGCCCACTTGTAGCTGGTATCCCCAGCATAGTAATGCCTGGTCTCTATGTGCCGAAACCCATAAGGATCAAACAGTCCTGATTCATGGGTTTCCGTAAAGTTAACTACCGAAAAAAAAGACTGGCCTTCTGTCCTGTTTCGCCAATGGGCATATGGACCGCTTTCATCCCAAGCAGTTACTGGTGCCTTAAATTGGTAGTCCTCCTTATAATTATTGGTACAATAATAACCTTCCTCACGCAGCCATTCACTGATCATCCTCACTTCTGGGCCTGGAACTGCTTCATATTTAGGAATTCCCACCTCTTCATTATATGAATTGGTCCGCATGTGATTGGCTCCAATACTTGAAGGGTACATGCCTGTGGCAATGGCTGCTCTACTGGGAGCACATACTCCCGATGTAGAATATAAGTTGGGATAAATAACCCCTTCATTGGCCAGGCGGTTTAAATTAGGGGTGTACGCGGTAGAATCGCCAAAGGGAGCTATATAGGGTCCCATGTCTTCCGTGACCAACCATAGGATATTGGGCCTTGACAAGACTGTTTTTCTTTTATTGTTATGCAGCTCATTAAGGGACCTTCCAGATTGGCCGCAACTAAAACCAATGAAAAGCAAGAATACTATACTTAGCCTTTCCAAAACGGGAATTCTGACATTGATGGAGAATGACATAATCTTTTTTGATAAGAATTAAAACAATGATCTTTTATCAACCGGGAAACCTCATTTGTATTCCCTTTTCGAAGAGATAAAACACTATTTTTCAATATCTATTTATCTGATAATCAATAGAAGTACTTCCATTCACTGTGAAGAGGTGAATAAGTTTCATTTTATTCAACAACTTTGGTTTATTCAAACATAAAATTCACTGCTTGAAAAGATTGGCAGGAACTACCTATTCGGAGTTCAAACTCCCCTTTCCCTTGTTCTTTCTTCATATTTAAACCGGTATACTCCAGCATTTCAGGTTTAATTTCAAAGGTAACCTCTTGACTCTCTCCTGGCTTCAGGTCTATTTTTTTAAACCCCTTTAGTTCTTGCATGGGACGTACCACTGTACCAATCAGATCTTTGATATAGAGTTGCACAGTTTCTTTACCTCTTCGTTTACCCGTATTGGTCACCTTAACGGTAGCCTTAATGGACGTATCATCATGTAATACAGTATTAGAAAGTCTGACGGGGGAATAACCGAAGGTTGTATAACTTAGGCCATACCCAAAAGGGTACAAAGGATTGTTTTCATTAAACAGGTAGCCTTTTTTGTAATTGATTTCCTTTTGACTGTAATGAAAGGGAAATTGTCCAATAGAAAGGGGCACGGTGACGGGAAGCTTACCGGAAGGATTTACCTTTCCAAAAAGCACTTCTGCTAGCGCATAATTCCCCTGTTCGCTGAGATCCCAACAGTCCAGAATAGCATCAGCTTTTTCATTAAATGCATTTATCGAAAGTGTCCTTCTGTGCTTTAACACTACAATCAAAGGCTTTCCAAGTTTTTTAAGCTCCTCAATCAACTCATCCTGAAGTCCTACAGGATTAATATTGTCCCGATCGCCAAGAGCATTGTTAAAAAATCCCTCCTTAGCTGTAAATTCATCTCCACCTACAAAGGCGACCACCACATCGGCTTCCACACTGCTTTTAACGATTTCTTCAATTCCCTTTCTTTGTTCTTCACCGGACATCAATTGGGGAACATCCCGTACGCCATTGGTCAAATCAAACCCCTTTTTTTCAATAAATTCAATTTCTTTCCCTGCAATGGCTTGAAACTGTTTTTTCACTTCTTTTCCTAACAAGGGCCCTACCAAGGCAATTTTCTGAGGTTCTTGGGCTGATAATGGTAATACCCTCTCATTTTTTAATAAAATAATCGACTCCCGATCGGCTTCCTGGGCCAAGGTCAAATGATGTTTGGATCTTACAGCGGTACTTACCTTTTCTAACTCAATAAAGGGAGCATCAAATAGACCAAGGATAAATTTGGTTCTTAATACCCTGGCCGCAGACTGGTCAATATACCCCTCAATTTCTGGCATTTCCTTGATTATTTCAGGCAGCAACGCATAGGCATCCTCCGCATATAGATCCAGATCCACTCCTGCTGTTAAGCCCAAAATAGCAGCATCTTCTGGGGTTTCGGCCACTTTCATGAAATAATGTAATCTACCAATGTCATTGGCATCAGAAACTACATAACCTTCAAAACCCCACTGTTCTCGAAGCACTTCTGTCAGTAGCCAAGGATTGGCATGGCTCGCCACCCCATTAATATCCCCATGTGATGCCATTATTCCAAGGGTATTGGCCTCCTGAACAGCTGCCTTGAATGGAGGAAAAATCTCATCAATTAGGGTCCTTGGAGAAATTTCGATGGAGGCAAAATTAGTTCCTCCAGATACTTGTGCATATCCTGCAAAATGCTTGGCCACTGCTCCTATATGTGTAGCATTCAATCCATCATAACCACCTTGTAAACCCGTAATTGCACTGATGATCATTTGCGTGGTTAGGTAAGTATCTTCACTAAATGCCTCACTCATTCTCCCAAAGCGTGGATCCCGAACAATATCCGCCTCTGGCGAATGAGTAAGGTGTAGACCTCGCAAGCGTGCTTCCCTCCCTACTGCATCATAGACGCTATTGACTAGCTCTCGGTTAAATGTGGCAGCCATATTGATGGGCCGTCCAAAACTTGTACACCCTTCAGCATCGACCCCGTTGTAGGACTCCGTCACAAAGAAAGCGGGTATACCCAATCGGTTATGTTCTATAATATATTTTTGAAGTTTGTTATTTAATAAAGCCGCTTTTTCGGGAGATAAATGCTCCCCCGGATTTTTTATTCCACCTACGCCTATACTTAATTTTTGAATCACTTTTTCAGAAAGATCCAGTTCTCCCTGCTCATTGAGTTCTACTCCTATTTGGGCATGAAACATTCGCATTTGGGCTACTTTTTCTTCAAGGGTCATACGCCCAAGCAAATCAGTCACCCGTTTATCAACCTCCATGTTGGATTGTTTATAAATAGGAACAGTAGTTTGGGCATAAACTCCCTCTCCCATTAGTAGCATAATTAATACAGATACATACCTTGTTAACTTCATACTTTTGTCACGCTATATTTCGAGTTACTTGACTTTATTGATGTTTTTTAGCTTTTTGAATCCACTTTTCTTTCCATTGGGATCAGAATAAATCATGTTAACGCTTACTGGTCCTGGCTTTTTGTTCCACAAAATAGGGCTGGAATTTATAGGAGGAATTTTCATCCCATTTTGCATTATTATTTGGTAAACTTGCCTTTAAATCATTGACTATTTCGGCATATTTGGGGTTGTTTGCTTGATTTATCCATTCATTGGGATCTGCTATAAGGTCGTAAAACTCCTTTGAGCCGTCTTCATACTGAATATATCGATGATTTTTTGTCCTTACCGCATGGTTATTCATTCCAAAAGTGGTAATGGCCATTTGGCCGGTACCATTATTTTCTCCTTTCATCAGGGGTACCAGACTCTTTCCTTCATTTTTTCCGTAAGCATCAAGACCACACAAATCCAACAAAGTAGGATAAATGTCCAGCATTTCCACTGGTGCATTAATTACTTTGCCTCTTGATAGGCTTGGTGCTTTGAACATTAAAGGCGCATTTGTAGCAGGATTCCATAATGCATGTTTGGCAAAGGTTCCCTTTTCTCCTAAACGATATCCATGATCAGACCATAAAACGATTACCGTATTATCCGCATATTTACTTTTTTCAAGCGCTTCAAGTACCCTTCCGATTTGGTGGTCTACAAAACTCACGCAGGCCAAATAGGCTTGAATTATTTTTTTCCATTCCCCGTTCTCCATGGCCCATTTGGTAGAGGGCATCATGGGCAAATCATTTATTTTAAGCCCAACTTCTGGAATATCCTCTAGATCATCTGAGCGATATGGGGGTACTTCAATCCCTTCTAAAGGATGTAGATCAAACCACTTTTGAGGTACATAAAGGGGTACATGTGGTCTCAAAAAGCCCAATCCAATAAAAAAAGGTCGATCATACTTTTTGTTAAGCCGGTCTATCACCCAGCTGGCAGATTGATGGTCAGGCATCATATCATCCTGTTCTGGATATGCTCCCCAATCGGTACTTGTGCGACCATAATGTTCACGGTCCGAATTACCAAAACCATCCCAAACAAACCTTTCTTTTGGCAAAGGACCAAACCCTTTTACCCTACCTCCCGACTCATCAAAAACACCATCTGGTGCATGGTCATGAAACAATTTACCGATCCCCATCGTGTAATAACCACTTTCCCTAAAATATTCTGGGAGAAATACTATATCCTTAGTCGCGGGATTATCAGACCGAATTTTTTCATCCAGTATCATCCCATATATCCCTGTAGTAGAGGGACGGAGTCCGGTCATAATCGATGCTCTAGAGGGGCCACAAAGAGGGGCTTGACAGTGTGCATTTGAGAACAAAATACCTTGGGAAGCAAGTTTGTCTAAATTTGGAGTTTTGGTGTTGGAATAATCTTTCAAACACCCTAACCATGTATTTAAATCATCCACTGCTATAAATAAAACGTTAGGATTATCTAAAGTAGTTGTATTACTTTTTTCTTTGAAACTAGACTTACATCCACAAAAAATTAATAGAGCTATCCCATAGAAGAGGTGAGAAACATTGTTCATAATGATTAAACTTTGCTAAAAATTTTGAGATTAGATTAGATACTTCCTCTGTCAATCAGACTAAAATAATTAGGAACTGTTTCAACTTTTTCCTTTGCAATCATATAAGCAGCTGAATCTGCCATTATTTCAAAATCTGTTGTCATTACTGAAATTCCCAGTACCGCTTTTAAAGAGGTGTCGTTGTAAGAAATAACTCCCATGTCTTTCCCCAAAATAAGTTGATTATCTTTTACTTGTTGTAAAAACCGAATCAAATCCTCCTCATCAATAATGACATAGGCATCATTGGATTGAAATTCCATATCATCATATATCTTATTTATAATTTCATAATTCAATTTTGCCTGCTTACAAAATTTTATAAAACCCATTTTAATTTCTTTAGGATATGGGTAAATGGGGTTTTCTGGAAAAACCAGTGTAACCTTTGAATACTTTTTCAATTTAATTGCTACTTCATTCAAAGCATGATATATGTCATTTTCAAAATTTTGATAGATACATGGAACACTACTATTGATTTCAGGCAGAAATTTATCCATGAGTAACAGCTTATTTGCAGGCATATTTTGAAGGTATTTAATTGCGTCATTCATCTTTTCCGATGAATGACGGAAATGGGGCATTACCACAAAATGATCATATGCAAGTTTATTTTCTTCAAGAATATTCATCAGGTACTCTGCATTACAATGATGAACTCTCATATCGACTTGGTAATTGCCTCCCAAAGCATCTACAAACGAATGAAAAAGTTTAAGCTTATAGCTGCTAAGCTTATTTAGGACTATTAAGACCTTGCTTTTTGTCAAATTAACATTCCTAGCCACGTAAAAGCCCTTACTCATCACAGAAATTACAATCTTTTTTTCCCTTAAAAAATTAAAAGTTTTAACAATCGTATCTCTGGCCAAGCCTGAATCTTCTTGTAGTTCACTTATCGAAGGCAATTTTTCTCCAATTTGAATAGTACCATTTTCAATTTCTTGAATAAGCAAATCTGCCAGTTGTTGATATTTAGGAACTCGAGATGAATTATTAATGGAACTTGTTAAAATTTTCTTTTCTAAAATCATGGTTATTCGGGTAAAGTTTTCACAAATGACATAGCTTCCATTATATCAAGAGGATTCTTAAAAAATTGTCAAATTTATAAATGACAAATAATTTAAATGAATATCTCTTAGGAGTATATTGAAGCAATTGATCAATTTTAAAAAATTAGAATGAAAAAAAAGTCCACAATTATGGTCAAATAGTACACAAAATAATTATAACTGACTAATATTCAAATAATTAAATAAATCTAAAAATAAAAAAACTCACTCGCCAAATTGTCAAATACCCAAACTTTCTTTAAACTTTTGGGCGTAAGCCTTTGGGCTTAATCCATGGTATTTTTTAAATGCTTTTGAAAAATAGTTGGGATTTTTAAATCCAATTTGATAGCCCACTTCAGATACATTAATATTTCCTTTCTCAATAATACTAGCAGCTTTTTTCATTTTTATTCCTAAAATAAAGTCATTAGGTGTCTGATTAGTCCACGCCTTAAACTTTGTAAACAGCAATGACCTACTTACCCCCAACTCTTCGCACAGAGTCTGAATATCAAAAAATTCGTTTTTAAGATTATTCTTAATAATCTGAATGGCTCCATTCATCATCTCTTCGTCCCTGGAATTTACAGCAGCTTCCGAGGGTTGAAATTCCCCTGACTCTACAATCTTTTCCTTTAACTTTTTCTGAGTATTAATGATATTTTTGCATTTTAACAGTAATTCTTTCAACTCAAATGGTTTGCTTAAATATTCATCTGCTCCTGATTCCAAGCCATTGTATTTATATACTAAAGAAGTCCGAGCGGTCAATAATATAAATGGTATATGACTTGTGCGTATATCTGATTTTACTTTTTCACAAAACTCAATTCCGTCCATTACTGGCATCATAACATCACTGATAATTAGGTCTGGCTGTTCAGAAAGTGCCTTTTGGTAGCCTAAGGCACCATTTTCAGCTATGGATACTTTATAACGTTCTTTCAAGGAATTATATATAAATTGGCAAATATCTTGGTTATCATCAACGATAAGTATATTTGCTTCTTTTTCTAAACTTTCATATTGCCCTAAGAATATATTTGCATTTTCATCGACTTGATCCAAGTCAACCGATTTTCTATATAGGCTAATATCCTCGCTATTCTTAAAAGAGACAATAATTTCATCATCCTCCAAGTGCTCTTTCCCCAACCTCAATTCCATTACAAATTTACTTCCTTTTCCCTCCTCGCTTTCAACCTTGAGCTCTCCCTTATGTAAGTCCATAACGTTTTTGGCGATTGCTAAACCTATTCCCGATCCATACCTAAATTTACTTGGATTTTTTTGTTTTGGAATTTCATAAAATCTATCAAAAATTTTTTCTAAATGTTCTGCAGAAATTCCTATGCCATTATCTTTTACTGCAATTATAACCTTTTCAGCACTTTCTGATACAGCAACCTCAATCTTCCCTTTTGATGGCGTATATTTAAATGCATTGGAAATAAGATTATACAATACTTTTTCCAGTTTGTCTCTATCAAAAAAAACGTTTATCTCCTCATGTTGAGATTTAAAAGAATATCTTAATTTATTTAGTTTTGCTTGTTGAGAAAATGAAAGGTATATTTCATTTGCAAATTTCACGATATCTCCTTCCGCAGCTTGAAGTTTCATCTGTTTACTTTCTAATTTACGGAAATCCATTAGTTCATTTATTAGCTTAAAAAGTTGATCTGTATTTCTTTTGATCACCTGAAGTTGTCTAAAGACAGAACTCGGTCCTTTATATTCGATAATTAGTTTTTCCAAAGGCCCAGAAATCAAAGTCAATGGAGTTCTAAACTCGTGGGATATGTTGGTAAAAAATTGAAGTTTTTGTTGGTTTAAATCCTGTTGGTTAATGAATTCCTGAGTTTCAAGTTCAAGCTTATGTTGCAGTCTTAATCTTGACTTGAAGAAATAAATAAAAACGGTCAACGCTAATAGAAAAAGTGTGATGTATACTATGTAAGCCCATATTGTTAGCCATGGAGCACTTTTTACTTCAATTTCAAGTATAGTGGGATTTTGAGTTTCAACTCCATCGCTATTGATCCCCTTTACCTCAAATACATAATCTCCACCACGCTGAATCGTAAATGACACAAAATTATTTGTCGTGCGTACCCAGTTATCATCCAAACCTTTTAATCGATAAAGAAAGGTGTTCTTATCGGCATTACTAAAATTTGGCATTGAAAAATTAATTGTAAAGATATTTTGGTCATAATCCAAAGTAACTTCGTCTGTATACTCAATTGATTTTTTTAAGATTTCGGTGCTATCATTCACTTCCAACTGGTAATCAGACAAACTAAATCCCGTCAATACCACGTTGGGAGCATACTTATTTTCCGTTGCTAGGTTTTTAGGATAAAAAGAAACGATACCTGATGCACCTCCAAAAAACATCCTTCCATCAGACGAATATAGTTTTGCTCCCCTATTAAATTCATTTGCTTGCACACCATCATTCCTGTTATAAATTCTCTGGTTGCCAGAATTTGGGTCATATGAGAGGATCCCTTCTTCAGAGCTTAACCATAGTTTTCCATCATGATCTTCAGATATAGCAAATATGCTACTAATACCATTTAGGCTAACCGGTATTATTTTATCACTGTTTATTCTAAACAGGCCGTAGTTTTGAACTGCCAGCCAAACGTTCCCCCGAGAATCTTGAAAAATATCATGAATATATAACCTATCTTCACCACCATTTTCCATTTCAAAAAAATCAAACTCAAATGTATTATTTTCATAATTTGACTTCCTTAAAACACATAATCCTTCCCCTGTTCCAACGAACAAATCACCTTCTTGACTAAGCAACAGAGACCTAACATTATTACTAGTTATATTGGGCTTGTTACTTCCTGCATTAAAGTTTCTAAATTCATTCGATTCTACGTCAAAAAGATCTAATCCTTGATTTAAAGTACCGATCCATAATTTTCCGTCTGATGATTTTGCCAATGATAAAAGTTGGTCAGTGGAAAGTGAATTAGTTCTATCTGAATTCCCCCCTCTAAATTCTTTAAATTTTAGACTTTCGGTATCAAGATATATTAATCCCCTGTTGAATGTCCCAATCCAAAGCTTGTATGTATCATCAAATACAATATCTTTAACAGATCCAATAAAGTTACCTTTACCTAATTTATTAATATTTCGGAACTTTTCTGTAGATAGGTCCAAAACACTTAACCCTGCTCCCTCTGTTCCGATATAAACTTCCTGTCCATTTACCTCTTCCAAGCAGCTAACCACATTGTAGCCTAGTTGCGTACCATTTCGTTCTTCAATTAATTCAAAATTCAATTGGTTATCATCCCAATAATTGACACCACCATAGTAAGTAGCTATCCAGATTCCACCTTGGTTATCAGTAAACAAGGCACGAATATCATTACCTGTCAACCCGTTGTTTTTTTTGGGATCATGTTTCATCTTTCGAATGAGTTTATGGTTATTGTCTATGACGTTCAAACCGTCATAGGTTCCCACCCAAAGCCTTTGATGATAATCTATAGTAATATCTTGAATTATATCATTGGTTAATTCTTGTCCTTTTTTATTCCCAAATTGCTCAATTTCCTCTTTTTCTGTATTAAAATAGAACAATCCATTATGTGTACCTACCCATAAGTTTCCCATATGGTCTTCCTTTATGCATGAAACATAATTCTGGAACTGGATTTTATTCTCATCTCTACTCAACTTGAAGGATTTAAAATTAACTTTATCTCCAATCCTTCCCTCTAATTTATTAAGCCCAGACCTTGTCCCAATCCATATATCGCCATTACTAGACTTGAACAGACAGGTAACAAAGCTTGAGTTAATTGTTGTGGGCCTGGCCTCATCATGTAGGTAATACCTAATCTCCTTTTTATTTTCATCATAGATATTAATTCCGTTTTTAGTGGCAATCCACACCTCATGGTCATTTACCCTTAAAATATCATGAACGAATCTTGAGGAGACAGCTAGTTTGGAAAGAGTTTCCTCCTCAAAGTCCTTTGATAAATTATTTTTTGGGTTAAAAAGACTCAAACCACTTTTAGTTCCCATCCAAATCCCCTTGGAGCTATCAACATGTATTGAATAAATATCATTGACCCGAAATTGTTCGGGACTGCCTTTTTCCCTCCTCATCACCTTTAGTTCCTTTCCATCATACCTCATTAATCCATTACGTGTCCCAAACCAGATCATTCCCTTTTGATCTTGGTCAATGGAATTAACGGCATTCAACGAGAAGCCATCAGATGTTGAAATATGACGAAAATTATTTATCTGGTCTTGGGCAAATACTGGAAAAATCCAAGCAAAAGTTAAAAAGCAAAATATTAAAATATATTGGATGTACTTAGTTAAAGGAATAGGGTTAATAGTAAAATTTTTTCCCAATCCATTTAATATAAACTTCTTCATTAATTTAAAACTCTCTTGGTTATTTTTGTTCATTGCTAATTTCTCGACCTCTTCCACTTCCTATTGGTATAACTTTGGCAAGTTATACCATGCTGTTATTAAAAAAATATGATCAACTCTACCTACTCAATGATTAGGTAAATGGTTTTGCCCTACTTCTATTTTGAATTTAACTAATTTTCATTTATGAAATATCCCGTGCACCTAAATTTTTGAAGCAAATTAGCTCAATTAACATTGATAAATATAACAAAAATGTAAAATTGCAGTCGCTATTATTTCCCCTTAATTCTGTTGAATTTAATAATACATGAAATTTAAATAATAGAATAAATAACATTCTAGATTTATAGAAATAAATATGTCAATCATTTCATAAAATGACAAAAAGAGTAATTCCACTTGGAACTACTCTTAATATAATTACTATAACCCTAAACTTTTCTCACCTTCAGGATTTCATCTAAATAAAGAAGACCTTTAGCGAAATATTTTTTAAATAGTTTGTTAGCGAACTGATAGCTTAATCTCTTTAAGATCCTTTTCAAGACTAGAGGACCCAATATAAATCGTGAAGTTTCCGGGTTCAACCACCTTATTCATATTAAAATCATATAAAAAGAGATTTTCAGAATTTAATTCAAATTTTATAGTTTTAGTCTGACCAGGTTTCAAAGTAACCCTTTGGAAGCCTTTAAGCATTTTGTTATATCTTCCAACAGATGCAAAATCATCTTTTACATACATCTGAACTACTTCATCTCCTGTCCTGCCACCAGTATTTGTAACATCCACTGAAACAACCGTGCTCTCATTTGTTTTAATCGACTCTTTTTCTAAAACCAAATTATCATATTTGAAGGAAGTATAACTAAGCCCATAACCGAATGGAAAAAGTGGGGATTTTTCTGTAAACTTATACTGTCCTTTTCCAGACCCCACAAAATCAGGCCTTTCCAAATAAGTCACTGGAAGCTGACCGACTGATCTTGGGAATGACACAGTTAATTTTCCTCCTGGGTTATAATCTCCAAAAATAACTTCGGCCAAAGCATCTCCACTACGCATACCCAAATACCAGCTTTCGATAACTGATGGAATATTTTTTGCAATATAGTTTATAGTTAGTGGCCGCCCATTGATCAATACTGCTATAATAGGTTTTCCTGTTTCGTATATAGCTTGTACAAGTTCATTTTGAACACCAAACAAATCTAAATCCGCTCTATCTCCTCCTTCTCCACAAGTAGCAGTAGATCCTCCTATTGCCAGTATCACAACATCCGAATTCCGTGCAGCATCAATTGCTTCAGGAAAGCCTGCCTTTGAAGAACTTTTAAGTTTACATCCCTCTGCATAGTTGACTTTTACTTTGCCTCCCACTTTTTGTTTTATACCATCCAATACGGAAGTATAGTAGGGGGGAATTCCAGCATATCCCCCAAGAAGAGTATACTTTCCCCCATCCTTTACTTCTTCATGGGCATTTGGTCCTATCACAGCAATAGACTTGATTTCCTCCACATTCAGAGGCAAAAGATCATTGTCATTTTTAAGTAAAACCACTGCTTTTTTTGCAATGGACAACGCCAGTTCTTGACTCTCCTTTGTGCTAACAACAGGTTTAACTTCATCTGTATTTACCTGATCAAAGAGACCAAGTTTATATTTCATCTTCAATATTCGCGAAACACTATTGTCCACATATTTCTCTAAATCAGGGTTATTGGTCAACGTATCTTTCAAAACCTTCATGTTGTAAGCTGCATCATCAGGATTTTTTCCGATAACCAAATCCATATCTACACCAGTCTGTAACCCCATGACCGCGGCTTCCTCACGAGATTCAGCAATAAAATGCATATGATGCAACCTAGATATATCATTATTATCAGAGACTACAAATCCATCAAAGCCCCATTGATCCCTAAGTAACTCTTGAATCAACCATTTATTCATGTGGCAAGGGACTCCATTTAGATCTTGATGTCCTGGCATTATACTACCCACACCTGCTTCTTTCACAGCCGCTTCAAATGGAGGAAGGTGTACTTCATATAGGCGTCTTTTTGAAATATCACTGAACCCTCCATTGATTCCTCTGCGATTTTCTGGGTAGGCTACAAAATGCTTAGCAGTAGCCAAAATATGGTTCTCATCAAACTTTTGATGCCCTGTTCCTTGCAACCCCTCAATAAAAGCAACCCCCATCCGTGAGACCAAATAGGGGTCTTCCCCATAAGACTCCTCTACCCTTCCATAGCGAGGGTCTCCAGTAATGACATCCAAATTGGGGGAATAACAGTGGGTAAGGTTAGCTGCCCTAGCTTCTTTAGCTATGGCAGTAGACATTTCTTTAATAGCCATTGGGTCCCAAGTAGATCCTAATGCAATTGCTTGTGGATAGACTGTTGCCCCCGGCAACCATAATCCATGTAGGCATTCACTATATTGCATCATCGGGATGCCCAAGCGCTTATTTGGCGGTGCATCTTGAGTAAGTTCTGCTATTTTTTCCTCCAACGTCATCAAATTGACAAGGTTGGATACTTTTTGGTCAATAGTTTCTTCCTTCTTGTTATTCTTCCCGTGAGATTGACACCCCCATAAAAGCACCATTATTAAAAAAGTGCAAGTATAGCCACAAATAATTTGTTTTACATTCATTGTAACTGTAATATTTTAAGTTCAAACAAATTAAACATGGTCATGAACAAAAATTGTCTAGAAAAAAGGTGTTTTTGTCCAAATTCTACTGGATTGAGATAAAAACCAATCAAATTGGTTTTACCTTATTTCTAATCAGTACATGCATAACCAAAAACATTTATTAACTACTTAAAATACATGTATTAAGTTTATACACTCTTGATGCCGTCCTAGTATCCTTAATCTATGTAATCCAAAAGTAGTTTTTTTACATCTTCAATGGATCCAAGTTCCAACCCACCTGAAGTAGCTCCAGATATCCAATAAAGGACCATTCCAGCATCTGAACAGTCCCACTTTCCTTTTTGGAATTTTACCACATCATCCACTTCAGCAATTTTCCCCATTAACCAAACCCATTGAACTCTAGGGTCGGAATGGTTTTTGGCCCAATCCCAGAGTTCCAGATCTACCTTGAGAAAAACATTCTGATCAGGAATACGAACTTCTTCTACGCCAAAGTCAAGAATCTGCTGCCAAGTATAATAATCCCCTGCATCATCATTGGCAGAATGATGGGTAATGACCTTAACGAATTGGCGTTTATTTTTTTGGGAAGCCTCCAAAGCAAAGCCAATAATATCAGGTTCACCGGCCTCCACAATCCAAAGGGGATTATTTTTGGAAGATTCATTAATTGCCTTAGTCAAGGAATTAACTGATTCCTCTTGTTCCCATAGAGCATCATAGAACTTCAAGTGATCAAAACCTCCCCAACGTCGCGCTGTAACGTCACAGGCAGTTTGCATCAGGGCATGCCGCTCAATTTCGGCCTGTTCAGATATTCTATTACTTCTCACTAGGTCACAACTATGGGAATAATGCACCAGTCTATCATTAAGTAAAGTAGCCCGCACTAACGCAAGTGAAACAGCCGTACCTCCTAAATCGTCAGGATCTGGAGAGTTCCCATCTGCCACGATCGCCAATCTCCCCGCTGGGGGAGCAACCTTTACAGGTTCACTGATTTTGTGTTTTCCAGGAAACATATTTTGTAGAGTCATACCTTTTCCAGCCGGTACAAAGACGATCCCAGACCACCTTCCTCTGGCCCACTCTTGACCATCTGCACTTCCTAGTTTTGCTTTAAGTGTGATTACATCGCCTTTTGAAAGTGAGATATTTTCAAACAATTGATTATAATCGGGCCCTTGTTCAAATACTTCCTTGGCCAATGGAGGTGTAAAACCTCCAAGTACCCGGTCATTTACTGTTAGGACATAATTAGACTGACCGTCATTCTCCCCTACACCTACAAATAGAATATCATACCTACCACTAGAAAAGTAAAAAGGCATGGATACCTGAGCCTCTTTTCCATGTTCAGGATTTATGGCTAACCAATCTCCCAAGGTATCCTTATAAAAACCCTGTGCCTGCACAGGTAATTCTTTGGCGAAAAAAGTTTTGGTATCAGCTGAACTGGTTGCCAATTGGGATATATAAGATCGCTTGGACACCTTTTCTTCGACCCTTAAAGACGGATTTTTCCAATAATTTACAGAGTCTGGCCCATTGCCTTCTGGCCTATAGTGGATGTCTCTGGTTAGAATAAATTTATCGAATTCAAAACCGTCTTCCCGCATACTGAATTGTATATCATGGATTCCCGGTTGATCTATATCCAAATAGATTTGATGGGCTAGTCCACAATGTACTTCTTTGGTCCGCTGCCTGCTTTCCCATGTCCAGTCATTTTTACCTTCACACCATTGCATCCGCTGACCATGTTCGGGCCAGTCATCATTAATCCCTACATGGATCCCATTATCTTCACTCCCAGTAGAAAACGCCCTAACCCATACATAGAACCGGCCTGTCGTATTGAACTTTACTTTATAATGAACAATACCCAAAACTCCTGGTTGATCCGAAAAGTTTTCCCCTTTCATCAAAATATCCTCGTGGGTGGACCTTGTATCGGGCAATATCTCTATGTATGCATGGTTACTAGCTCCTTCAGAATGATTATTGTCCTTATCAGGAGTAACGGCTGGGGATTTATCCTTTGAAGTAATATACCATTTCCTTTTTCCAGATGAAGTTTGTTTATAGAAATCTTCTGCCTCGATGGCTACTATACCATCTTTTTCTACATAAATTAGATTTGAAGAATTTTGGTCGTGAACTGGCTCTGTATCTTGGGCCTTTATAAAGAAACCTAAACAACAGGTTAATGCAGTTGTTAAAACGATAATCCGCATAATAGAAAATCTATATCAAATTTTAATTTTCATCTATTAAATAATCATAAATATCTTCATCTCCCCACTTAGTTTTTTAGGCTAACCCTATTAAGGTTCCACTATTTACTATGTAAATGCAGGTGGAAAGGCTTTGAATCTACTTGAATATTTTTAATATCTCCTTTAATTGGTGCAGGATTGGACTTTATTACCTGTTATTTAGATTAGAGAACCTGATTTCTTTTAAAGCCATTACCAATAGAAAAAATCAATCGTCTGAATCCAAAAATTACCTGCTTGAAATTAAACCCCTAAATCTCCATTGACAAGCTTTATTTTTGAATGCCCGGTTCTACCCTAAGCTCCAAATGAGCCTCATCTTCGGGCCAAGCCAATACCGTAAATTGCTGCTTGGATTCATCCCATATAAAATTGGCACTATCTATATGCAACTCATTTTTGACCACCTTCAAAGCCTTACTGATTAAGGGGTTATGCACCAAAATCAACTCATCTCCTATCGCAATTGAGAACCCATCCGGATAATGTCTATTGGCTCCGATAAAAATTTTGGAAATGCCTTTACTATTATCTGATACCAAGTTGACCTTTAGTGTTCTTGTGGCAAAATCAAACCTAAAGGAAAAAATATCCCCAGCAATGGCTTGTGGATAGGGACGGGCAATGATATCAGTAATATATTTGCGTTCTACCGTACCTACTCCAATGGGATCACTAAATATCGCCCAGGTCGATCGACCTCCAGAAAGGAAGTTTTGATATTTTCGATTTCCGGAAAACCAGGCTTTGATGGTCCCTACTCCCAAACTGTCAAATAAGTTAACAGTGTGGATATAAAAGTCCATATAATTACGCTGCTCAGCTGCTGAGGAATCGGTGGTCTGAAAGGTAGGAAATCCCCATTCTCCGATTAACATCGGCCCTTTTTGGAGTGAAGCTTCCTTCACAAAACGCATCATGGTCGGCTTTATCCATTCCTTCCTGTTTTGATATATATGAGGTGTAAACACCACATTTTCCCGATTGATGGCAGCAGTAATTTCAGCATATTGGTTGTGGTTGATTGCGTCTCCCTTGTTCATGAAAATGGCCTGACAATACATCAGCTTATCTGGATCCTCCTTCTGACTTTCATCAATAATTTTTTGGTAAAGTGGAACCAAATATTCGGTTGTCAAATCATCGTAAGAAATATCCATCGACTCTTTTCTAGGCTCATTCACCAGATCATAACCTACTACAGCCTCTTGGTTTCTATAACGCTCCCAAATCGTTCTCCAAGCTTCAATATATGTATTGTGCTCATCATTATTATTTTTCCAAAAATCTTCCCAACTGAAATGTTTCACACCATAAACGGTCATTTTAAAAACCGTCTTCATTCCATGTTCTTGCCCTAGGCTTACCAGGGTATCTAGTTTTTGCAGATAAGCATGGTCAAGTGTACAGCCTGGAAAATCACTTAACTTGCCCAGTTCCAACCGAATCACCTGATAGTTGGCTCCCATGCGAACCATTCTCAAATAATCATCCGAGGTATAAAACAATTCTCCCACCGCATCATTGGTATTGATCACAAAACCACGGGGAATAATATGGCGGCCATTTTTGTCTCTTGTTTCGTGGCTAATTTGCCCTAGTGATGGTAAAGCAAAACATATTAGTAAAGCTGTTATGATCACCCCTCTATTCTGACTGTTCAACATTTATGATTTTTTAAGATTCAAATAGCATTTGGATGTCAAATATCCTTTTGTATAAAAATATGCCAAGAAACTTAGTTGATAGTCCAGAAGAGTTGCCAAATCGTCCATAAAAAAAATGCTTTATGACAAAAAGTGGAACTGACTATAGCTTTAAACCTACTGATTTTGAAATTGCATGGTTAATTTAAAATAGAAAAGCACCAATATCTAAAAATAAAATATAGTGCTTTTCTGAAAGGATCAAAGTTCAAATTGCCTTTGCCAAGGTGACTAGGGAAAAATAAATCCCCTTAAATTTTGATTACAACCCTTTTCTTTAACTGTCCTTTTAATATTTTGTCAATATTTTCATCCAAACGATTTAACCCTATTTCATCGACTCTATTACTTAAATCAGGAATTTTCCATTCATCTGAAAGTTTTTGCCAAATCTCTTTTCTCTGAGTCATAGGGAAATTCTGAGAGTCAATACCTATTAAAGAAATTCCCCTTAATATGAATGGGAAAACTGTCAGTTCCAATTTTGGGGAAGCAACATTGCCACAACAAGTAACGCACCCTAGTTGCTGAGTACTTTTAATGATATTTTCCAGAATCACTCCTCCTACAGTGTCTATTCCTCCTGCAAAAGTTGTTTTTAATAGTGGCTTACCGCCGTTATTTTCAAATTCATTCCTGAGGATAACATCTTCAGCACCAAGTTGGATTAAATTCCCCCTTTCACTTTCCTTTCCGGTAATAGCAATAACCGCATAACCTAATTTTGATAATATGGATACACTTAAAGCCCCTACACCACCGGTAGCACCTGAGACCACTATTTTCCCATCTTCCTTTTTTACCGATTGGCTTAATTTCCAAACTGACATCCCAGCGGTCAACCCTGCTGTACCATAAGCCATCGACTCCTTCATTGACAGCCCATCAGGAAGTTTCAAAACCCAATGGGCTGGTACTCGAATATATTCTGCGAACCCTCCATCAGTATTCATTCCTAAATCATAGCTGGTGACAATCACTTTATCTCCTATACTAAATTGACTATCCTTACTTTCTTCCACTATTCCAGCAGCATCAATACCGGGAGTGTGAGGAAAGGATCTAGTTACACCTTTATTTCCTGTAGCAGATAATGCATCTTTATAATTTAAAGAGCTGTAGCATACTCGTACAAGCAATTCCCCCTGGTCGATGGGTTCAATGAGGGTGTCCTCTACGGATCTGATAAAGCCACTTTCATTTTCATGCACACGATAAGCTTTAAATGTTACTTTACTTTTCATAATTTTATTTTTTCATTAGAATTCAATCAATATGAAAATAAAATTACTCGTTACCAATAGCTTACAAATTATGCCAATACTTACATTTTTATCTAAAATGATCTAACTTCGTCCTGAAGCATAAAAAAT